>CAZJEJ010000116.1:0-2623 GCA_964544945.1 uncultured Gammaproteobacteria bacterium
CTCCTGGCGATCGCGATCACGCCCAGGATGACTTTGGTGGTGGTTATTGATTCGAGCAGGGATAAATCATTAGGCCGATGCGCATCTTCGAAAGATACTGCGTCGATGCAGGATTGTTCTATCGCATCGGCAATTTGAAAGTAGGCATCCAGGTCGGCCTTGGGATAATCGTCTCGATCGAGCCTGTCGGGGTACCCGCAACACATATGCACGGTGCGTTGAACCGTTCCGGGACACCCATGAAAAGCGTGCTCGAGATTATCAAATCCAAATTTGATCGCGGCCTGTGGATTACGTGCAAACAAGGGTTCGTCGATTTGAATGTGTTGGCAACCCGCTTCTGCCAACGCGAGCACTTCGGCGTTGAGTGCCTCGGCGATATCGTGCCCCAGCCTCGCCGGATCGTTGTAAAACACGTCGCTGTTAGTGTCAGAAATAGTCATCGGCCCGGGCATGGTTATCTTGACCGGTCGGTCACTAGTCGCCTGGGCTCGTTGCCAGTCCCTGACCAGAAATTGATCGCGTATCGATACCGGCCCGACAATCGTTGGTAACTTCGCCTGGTAAGTGCCCCCCCTGACTTCCTTTGCAGTTAAACGGATAAAATCGAATCCGCGTAAGTGACGGCAGTGGTAGTGAATGTAATTTTCGCGCGCAATTTCGCCATCGGTGGGAATATCGATACCACAGGAAATTTGATCGGCAATCGCTTCGGCGACACCCCTGGCTATAACAGATTCGGCGTCTGGGCCAAGATCGGCCATGGCCTTTTCCCAGAGCGCGGTTGGATCTGTGTTATCGGGGCCATCAGGGTGATTAAACCAGTCGGGTAATTTGACATAGTCGGGTTTGGGGTAAGCACCGATGCAGGTGGTTTTTATAGTTTTCCTGTTCATTTAAATTACCGGGCTAAAATTATTAGCAGTTTCCATGATTTATGCAGCCTCAAGTATGGGTTCTTCGATTCATCCTGGCAAACTTCCTCGCCAACCCGATTCGATCCGGGCTTGCTTAAAGTCGTTGTAGTGCAATACCCAGCCGATTTACGTTGCTTGATATTTCGTTTTCGTCCGCACAGGCAAAGCCGAGCATAATGCCAGGGTTGATTTTCACCTGATCGGTATAAATCGAGACAGGAAGACAATCGACACCGCTGTCCCAGATCAGCTCTGCAGCTGCCAGGTCACTCTTGTGAATGTCTACAAGCCATGCGATCAGATGCAATCCGGCATCGCCAGGCTGAACCTCCAGCAAGCCCGAAACCGAAGTTTTAAGATGATGAACCAGGGTATCATGCCGCACTTTGTACAGCGCGCGCATTTTTCGAATGTGTGCATTGTACGAGCCATCCTCAAGAAAATGCGCGAGCGTAAGCTGCAAAACGGGAGACACGGTTTGCGAAAGTAATGTTTGCCCCGCGGAAAACGAATCGACCATGCCCGGCGGTGAAATCAGGTAGCCCAGTCTCAGCGCGGGAAACATGGATTTGGAAAAGCTGCCGACATAAAGTACATGCCCTCCCGAATCCAGGCTATGCATCGCCGAAAGCGAACGCCCGTGGTAGCGAAATTCACTATCGTAGTCATCTTCTACGATCCAGGACCCCTGTTGTTGCGCGTATTCCAGTATCTCCAGGCGACGATTCAGGCTCATCGTAACCCCCAGTGGATGTTGGTGAGAGGGGGTAGCAAAAATCAGCCGTGCGTCGGCATAACGATTTTTCGCAAAATTTAAATCGAAGCCATCGCTATCGATGGGTACCGATTTCACCTCGGCTCCAAACAGGCGCATCGCGTCACGACCTGCTATATGTCCCGGATCTTCTGACCACACAACATCACCCGGATTAAGCAGGGTAAAGGCAATTAAGGAAAATGCCTGCTGCGCGCCCGCGGTGATAATAACTTGCTCTGGATCGATATTTACCCCCCGATGGTCGCGTATATGATCGGCGATAGCCCGCTTAAGAGCCTTCTCACCACCTGGTTTTCCGTATCCCAGGGTAGACAGGTGTGACTGCCGAACCACTCTTGAATAGGCTGAGGCCCAGGCACGGCGTGGAAACTGGTCGAGCGCAGGCACCCCGGGTCTGAAGGCGATCGATCCCCCGAGATGAGTAACCGATTTTGACTGGCCAATTTTTTCCGCGCGCAAAGACAAACGCTGCCAGGACTGTACCGCGAGATGTCGCTGGGGTAATGCAGGCGGTAGCTCGCTGGCCGATATACTGGCCACAAATGTTCCCGCTCCAGGCCGGGACTCAAGGAATTCTTCTGCGCTTAGCTGCTCGTATACATTTTTCACGGTTATCCTTGAAACATCCAGATCCAGTGATAGCTGCCGTGTCGCCGGCAGACGGCTACCCGCTGACAGGTCTCCATTAAGGATCAATCGTCTGATCGATTCTTCCAGTTGTCGGTAGTACGGAACCCTTGAATGCTTATCTATTACGAGCGTCGATAAGAGCACCCCTTGTTTGTTTCTCGGCATAGTGCTGATCTCTTTTATTGGATATAGACTAATTGAATAATTGGGTATTTTGTTAAACCCAATAAAACATCAAACTGTATCGAATTGCAAGTTGGCCGAATGAATTCGGCCCTACACATTCAACCGATGACAC
>CAZJEJ010000116.1:2723-7840 GCA_964544945.1 uncultured Gammaproteobacteria bacterium
ATTTGGAGAAGATTTTTTTCAGGCAGGAGACTACGCCATGGCCGAGTTTGATTTTTCCACAGGTATAAAACGCCTTTCCGAGGCGATGACTTCGGGATGCAGCGAGGTGCCTTTCATCGCCCAGGCGCATGAGTTCTCGATGCGCGAAAGCGGTATTCCCGGCGACGAGTTCTACACCGATGCGAAGAAATTCGTTCGCGGGATTTGCCAGGTTTCGGAAAGATTCGGTTTCGATACGCCCTCATTTATATGGGATGTCTACAATATCGAAGCCGAGGCATTGGGATGTGGCCTGGTGACATTCAAGGACATGGCGCCGGCAATCGAAAATGTCGCCCCGTTGGTCAAATGCGAAAGGGATATCGGGCGTCTGAAAGCGCCTGATCCTTACTCCGCTGGTCGCATGCCGATGATTTTCGAAATCCTCCAAGAAATGAAGACGCAGGCCAATATTACGCCGCTACCCTGTTTCTGCGCACCGTTCACACTGGCCTCTCACGTGATGACATTCGAAAATCTTGTCGTTCAGATGCTGGAGAATCCACAACTGGTGCACAAATTGATGAGATTTTTGGTTGACGAAGTCATCGCCCCCTACATGAATGCGTTGATCGAGGAATTCCCCGAAACCGAGTTCGTTGACGGATCAGATGCCGTTGCTTCACTGCCCTTCATTACCCAGGATATGCTTGAGGAATTTGCGCTAGGTCCGCTTGAGCGATTGCAAAAACAGGTCTCTCGCCCGGTCTATTGCGATAACTGGTGGGGAGATTCTTTCACCAACGACCTGCATGGCTTCTGGGCTCAAAAACTGCGTGTTACCCCTGGTTTTCTCAAGGTACAGGATCCCGACCTGTTCAAGCTCGGAGTGCAACCAGTGATCGACTACGCGAAGGAAAAGAATTTACCGGTGGTTCTGGGCGTCGATAACAATGTATTTCAAAACGGTCCAAAACAGGAAATTCAGATGCGCATCCACGAATACATGGAAGCGATTGAGGAAGTTGGGAAAGGAGCCGTATACCTGTGCTCACTGAGCGCAGTGACCCCGGCGGAGAATGTCGAAATCGCGATCGCCTCTGCCCGGCAATTTCGCACGGGTGACCGACCCTGGGCCGGGCAGCGGCGAGCTGGTAGCCCCGAGGCGCGCGGTGAAACTAGCGCCAGGATCGACGCTAGTACCGACGTGGTCGCCAGGCAGGCAGTATCGGACGTGGTAGCGACCGAAGAAGATTTGATGCTCGATGACATTTTTGACGCGGTACTGGATCAGGATGATGGCGAAGTTGTAGGCCTGGTTAGCTCGGCACTGGAAAAGAACATGGATGTGCACGAAATTCTTAACGAAGGCCTGATCGCGGCCATGGACGAAGTGGGCGATGATTTTTCCGAGGGTAAAATTTTTGTGCCCGAAATGCTGATGGCGGCGCGTGCGATGAAGGCCGGACTGAACGTGATACGTCCTGTTCTAACAGAAACCGGCGCACCACCCAAAGGCAAGGTATTGCTCGCGACGGTACAGGGTGACGTACACGATATCGGCAAAAACCTGGTCGGCATGATGCTCGAAGGCGCAGGATATGAAGTCCTCGACCTCGGTGTAAACAAAACACCCGAGGAAATCCTGGAAAGGGCCGATGGATTCAAACCCGATGTCGTCGGCCTCTCGGCGCTGTTAACCACTTCGATGCCATCGATGTAAAAGACCGTCGCCTTGTTCAGGCGGTTGAAATCAGAATTCCCTGTAATCGTCGGCGGCGCTCCGGTCACGCAGGAATTCGCCGACGTTATCGAGGCAGACGGCTTCGGCGAAAATGCGCCGCTAGCGGTGGCAACCGTGCATCGACTCGTTGCGTTGCAAAATAACGCAACGCAACTGGCTGGATAACGGCTTAACCTGGACCAGCCGACGACAAACACGCTGATCACTTCTGCAGGCAGGGAAGCGGCCATCGACTACAGATGCCGTTAGCATAAATTGCGCCTGTTGGAATAAGTGGCATAGTTGCCCGGTAATAGGTAAATTGGTCGCCTATCCCGATACTGTTAAAAATAATAATTACCCGCTAACTATATGAACGATAATTCCCAGAAAATCGCTAAAACGATTGCCGATGCTTTGAACGTAGCGTCTGAAATCACGATGCAATATTTCAGAAAACCGGTTTTCGTGGACATAAAACCCGACGACTCGCCGGTGACGATCGCTGATCGCGAAGCCGAGGCGGCCATTCGGGCAATACTCGGAGATCGCTTCCCGGATCATGCTATCTACGGCGAGGAGCAGGGACGCACGGATGGCGACGGAGGCACCTGGATAATAGATCCGATAGATGGCACAAAAAGCTTTTTAATGGGCAATCCGCTATTCGGCTGCCTAGTTGGCTTTGTCAGGGAAGGAGTCGTTCAGGCTGGCGGACTGTCGATGCCGGCATTGAGCGAAATCTGGTGCGCCGATCGAAACGGTCCTGCTCTATTGAATAGTGAGACTTGTCGGGTTAGCCAATGCCGGGACCTGTTCGCCGCATGCCTTTTGACCTCATCACCCGATTTTTTTACCCCAGAGGAGCTCCAGCAATTCGAAGCACTGAGCCGGCAGGTCCGATACCGACGCTTTGGCGGCGATTGCTATACTTACGCGATGCTGGCGGGTGGCTGGGTAGACCTCGTCGTCGAGTCCGGCCTGTTTCCTTTCGACTATCTGCCATTAGTACCAATTGTCGAACAGGCCGGCGGTGTGATCAGCGACTGGCAGGGCAAGCCGCTGGGACTCGACTCGGGACCTCAGGTAATTGCCGCAGCGACACCACAACTGCACGAAGCGGCGTTGAAGGTGCTTGATTTAGGCCGAGGGTAACGTCAGAACATTTTCCTTCCGGCCATCACCGATGGAATGACGAAATTTCTTAGTCCCGCATGCGTTTGGCCTGCGGATCATACATCGGCCTTAAACTCGCCTGCGCCGGAATTCGATCACCACCCACATCGATTTCGAATTTACCCGCTTCGATATACTCCTGGGTGACCTGCTCTTCGACTTCAACGTAGCCCAGGCCTACCGAGCCACCCAGCGTATGGCCATAATTTCCCGAGGTTAAGTGCCCGACAATCACGCCATCTCTGAGTATTGGTTCGTGGTGATAGAGCATGGCTTCAGGGTCTTCAAGCAGGAATTGAACCATGCGTTTTTGCATGAATGATCTGGTTTCTTTTTGTTTAAGAATTGCGTCACGGCCAATAAAATGAGCTTCCTTTTCAAGATCGCAGACAAAGCTTAATCCGCACTCCAGCGGGGTATCCTCTTCGGCAACATCGTGACCGTAATGAACAAACTTCTTTTCTATCCGGCAGGAGTCAAGCGTATGCATGCCCGCCAGCTTCAAGCCGTGGGCGAGACCCTTGTCCCAGAGAAAGTCAAAACCATGCCGAGCCTGGTCGACTGGCACATAAAGTTCCCAGCCCAGCTCACCAACGTAAGAGACACGCGCTGCATAAGCGCGAGTAGCGCCTAACTCGACGGGCTGAAATGATCCGAACGGGAAGTGCTCGGTACTCATATCGTGATTGAGTGTTTCGGTGAGTAACGCCCTGCTATCGGGTCCCATCACGCCCATCACGGCCCAGGCATTTGTGATATCGCTGACACAACAAAATTCGTCTTCGCCTATATGCCGGTTTAACCAGTCTATATCCTTAATCGTTTGTGCAGCACCGCTGACTATCCAGTATTGATCTTCGGCCATGCGGGTCACGGTGAGATCGGCCTCGATCCCGCCACGCTCGTTGAGCCAGTGGGTATATACCATGCGGCCTATTTCGACATCGACGTTGGCACTCGAAATCCGTTGCAACACCTTGCAACTGTCACGTCCCTGTACCAGGTACTTGGAAAATGAACTCTGGTCGAACATCACGACCTTTTCACGGGCAGCTTTATGCTCGGCCGCATTGTACTCAAACCAGTTTTGTTTGCCGAAGCTGTATTCGTATTTTGGTTCAACACCTTCTGGGGCATACCAGTTGGGGCGTTCCCAGCCTACAACCTCCCCGAAGCAGGCGTTGTGTGCTGCCAGTTTTTCGTGCAAAGGCGAATGACGAATATTTCGCGAAGTCGTCATCTGACGAAAAGGGTAATGATTGTCGTATAACAGCCCCAGGGTTTCACTAACCCGATCTTGAATATAATGCTGGGTCGACTGGAACGGAAACATACGGCGGATATCGTTACCCCATAAATCCATTGGTGCATGCCCGAGGTCCATCCACTGTGCCAACGCCCGACCGAGCCCACCCGAGGTTTGAAGACCCACCGAGTTCAATCCACAGGCCAGGTAAAAGTTTTTCAATTCGGGCGATTCACCCATATGAAACTGATCGTCGGGGGTAAAGCTTTCCGGGCCACAAAAAAACTTGCGCCAGCCGACGTTTTGCAAAAAAGGCATGCGATGCATCGCATGCTCAAGCACTGGCATCAGTTGCTCGTCCACATGGCCTTCGAGTTCTTCAAAGGCAAAATCTTCGGGCACCCCATTTTGCCCCCAGGGAACGGCATGCTGTTCGAATGCGCCGACTAGCATGCTACCAGCGTCTTCGCGGAAATATGCGCAGCGGTCATGATCGCGCAGCACCGGCAGATCGGGTGGTATGTCATCCTGTTTTTCGGTTACCGCGTAATAGTGTTCGCAGGCGTGCAAAGGCACGTTAACCCCGGCCATTTTACCGATATCTCGCCCCCACAACCCGGCGCAGTTGACCACGAAATCGGCGCGTATCGTGCCCTGATCGGTCACTACACCGGTAACCTTCCCGTTCGCCTGCGTGATAGCGGTCACCTTGATCCCTTCCAGGCATTTGGCGCCATGCTTCCGCGCGCCTTTGACAAACGCCATGGTCACATCGACCGGGCTGGCGGTCCCATCCTGCTCAACCCAGCTGGCACCGAGCAAATCACTGGTTTCGACAAATGGATGTAGTGCTTTGACTTCTTCGGGCGTGATCATATCCACGCGCGTAACACCAAAGGCATTGTTCATCGCCGCGACGCGTTTAAGCTCTTCAAAACGTGCAACGCTGTGGGCGATTGTCAAAGAACCCACTTGCCTAAACCCGGTAGATTG
>CAZJEJ010000117.1:0-7836 GCA_964544945.1 uncultured Gammaproteobacteria bacterium
AAAACACAAAGCCCGTAAACGATTTGGTCAGCATTTTTTGCATGATAAAAATATCATCGCCAAAATTCTTGACGCGATCGACCCTCAAAAGAGCGATAATATGCTCGAAATAGGCCCGGGCCATGGCGCTTTAACCTACCCATTGCTTCAGCGGTGCGGACGACTCACCGCCGTAGAGCTCGATCGAGACCTGGTTTCTTTACTCAGGGAAAAATCACAGGGCCATGGCGACCTTGGGGTGATCAACGCCGATATTCTGAAATTTAACCTGGATGACCTGGCATCGAGCAAACAGTTTCGAGTTGTCGGCAATCTTCCCTACAATATTTCGACACCATTGATGTTTCATCTTATGAAATCGATCGAAAATATTCAGGATATGCACTTCATGGTACAGAAAGAAGTCGCTTTACGCATTGTCGCTCCGGAAAATAGCCAGGAGTACGGTCGATTGTCAGTCATGATGCAGTATTTTTGTCGATGCCAGTACCTGTTCGATGTGGCCCCTGGATGCTTTACGCCACCGCCCAGAGTTAATTCGGCGATTATTCGATTGCAGCCTCATCTACAGCCAGTTGCCGAAATCGGTGACTTTACTCTGTTTTCAACTATCGTCCAGGCTGCTTTCGGACAGCGCCGCAAAACTATTGCCAATGCTCTGAAAACAAGGGTAGCGCCTGAAATCTTCGAGGCTTGCCACATAGACAAAAAACTGCGCGCAGAAAATTTAAGCCTGTCAGACTTCGCTTGTCTGTCCAGGACTACCTATCAGCGACAATACGATGCGTAGATCCTATATTTCCAAACCCCTGCTTTCATTAATTTGTGCGATGGACGCTAATCGACTGATTGGAAAAAATAATACCTTACCCTGGCATATACCGGCCGACCTCGCTTTTTTTAAACAAATCACGATGGGAAAACCAGTCATCATGGGCAGGAAAACCTTCGAGTCAATCGGCAGGCCACTACCGGGGCGAACCAATATAATCGTTTCTCGAAATACAGAATTAAACTTCCCTGGATGCAATATCGCGGACAGCATCGATCAAGCTATGGTTCTAGCCGGGGATAACGAGGAAGTTATGTTAATCGGCGGTGCTAGCCTGTATCAACAATGCATCAATCGAGCCGATCAGATTTATCTGACACTGATACATCACAGGTTTAACGGTGATACCTGGTTTCCCGAAATTGATCCCGATCAGTGGAAACAAACCACACGAGCAGACCATCGGGCAGATTCCAGCAATTCTTATTCTTATTCGTTTATTAAATATATACGGAATATCTAAATAAATTTGTTATAGTAGCGGCGGGCGCATCCGAAGAATGGGTTGCGCAAATGGACATCACTACCACCGTGGGGGAGAGTAGTACGAATGGAAAAGCACACCTACATAGTTGGTAGGGAGGGTCATATACTCATCAACGACCCAACCGTCAGTAAAAGGCATGTCGAGATACAGGTCAAAAATGGCGAAATCCACCTGCGAGACCTCGATTCCACCAATGGTACTTATTTAGTTAAAAATAAGAGGCTCATACCATTCAAAGAAGGATATGTGCAGCTTAAACAGCCTGTGGTTTTGGGGAACAGGCAGTACACAATATACGAGTTATTAGAGAAAGCCGGGGTCGTTTGCAGCCAACATACTTAAGCAACCGTTTCGCTATTAACCAGGTGGTTAAAGACAAAATTCACCCGCTGCTAAAACCTGCCTCTAAAGACCTACAGCAAGAAGGGCGATACCAATAATCCATTTCCATACATTGCCTGAGGGCGCTTCCTCTTCTACCTGTTGCTGTTGCGTAACCACAAGATCAAATCTATTTGCTTCATCAGCATCGAGTAGACCGGCGGCAATCTCGACATCTTCGTCAAGAACTTTCATCTCCGTTTGCGTGGCCGTGCCATATTCACCACGCACCATCAGGATTTGAAAATCGTCTTCGGTAGTTAATGTAATGATCCCATCCAGTACCACGGCATGTAATTTTGCGCCCGGGTCATTTCGACCCACTGTCTGACTACAATCGTCGAGATTACAAAGCTTGATCACATACTCGGTACCGCGTATACCTATGGTTGCCAGGCCCGTTTGCAACTTATAATTAGACTGGGCGCTATCACCGATGAGGCCGGTTATTTTTCTTAAGCCGCCTCTGATCAAATCTAGAATACTGCTACTGTTTTTGTCGAACCCCGAGGTAATAATATACTCGCTGATTTTTATCACTGAATCTTCTTTCAGGTAAATTTCGGCCCCATCATCCATTGCGATGAATATATTCGATTCCGGATCGGTGGTAATTCGATCTCCCTCATAAACTTCTGAATTAATTTGAAGCATCTGAGTATTACCATCTAAGTCTTTAACCGATGCCTGACCTTGCTGGCTGGCGACGTAACCTACTTTTTTCTTGTTACTGATTTCCTTTTGTTCAAAACGTCTAACTTCGATAAGTTTCAAACGGGTTCCTGACACCAGCTGATCGCTTTGAAAACGAAACGAATTCGGATTCGTTTCGATCAATTTTTCTTTTATTTCGGCCCATAGTTTGACTTCGTTTGGATAGATTTTTCGAATGATGTCTTCGACCGTCATGCCCGGAATGACGCGGATGATTACTCTAGAGGATGGTACCAACTCATAGGTAACAGCAGCACTTGCCGTTTGGCTAAAAATACCGGTAGCAAATATCAATACCGCGACCAAAAACAGTTTACTTTTCACGATTCATCACCTTTTGAAAAGGCCTCAATTCAGTTGATATAAAGTTTGTTCGACTCCCCACGCTCTCCTGGCTACGGAAACGATGTCATCCAGACAATAATTATAGCTATTTATTCGACTCTATAAGTCAACTAATTTAACAAAAGGTCCTTTTTTGACGACGGACTGTCGTTGATTTAATAAATCGGTTGGAATTATTACCTGGAAACACTAATTTATTACTTTTTCGGCTACACAGTCCACATTAAACCATCGAGTTTCGGGCGTATCGATTCTTAAAGCAATCAATTTTCCTCCCCAGACACAACCACCATCGCTGGCAAAATATTGCCCGTACCGTCCCACTGCCAGGGTCGACCAGTGCCCAAACGCCACGCGTAGCGAACGGTCCAGGGAAGGGATATTTTCGAACCACGGGACCAATCCATTTTGTGAATGCTGCTGTGGACTACCCTTGGAGGAAAATTCAAAACGACCATCTTCAGTATAAAATCTCAAGCGTGTGAATACGTTTGTTATACAGCGTAAACGTTCGATGCCGGTTAATTTTTCGGACCAACGATCAGGCCGATCACCATACATTTGAACGAAGAACGACCGATTATTCTCTCCTCTTAGCACTTGTTCCAGTTCGCGGGCACGGTCTTGCGCCAGCGTCAGATCCCAGTCTTTATGAATTCCGGCATGGACGAGCAGAAAATTTAATCTCTCATCATAATGGATGAGGGGTTGAAACCGAAGCCAGTCTATCAGTTCGTCACAATCGGGGCTCTTAAGTATCTGATACAGGGGATCGGTTTTAGCAATGCTCTGTTGGGTATAAAACAGTGCAAGAAGATGCAGGTCATGATTACCGAGAACGGTGACTGCGCGGTCTCCCAGCGATCGCACGAAGCGTATGCTCTGTAAGGATTCGGGACCCCGGTTAACCAGATCTCCACAAAACCATAAGATGTCGCGGACCTGATCGTACTGGATTTTTTCTAGCAACCGGCAGAGTTGCGAATAACATCCCTGCACGTCGCCAATGACATAGGTGGCCATTTATTTTGAAAGAATACTAATGTAATACTCGTGGTGTCGACAGCACAAATTCACCAATAGTCGCATCAAAATGGGAGCCATCCTGAGCCTTCATCTGGTAACTACCTTTCATGGTGCCAACCGAAGTCTCGATCATCGTCCCCGAGGTATACACAAACTGCTCGCCCGGGTCCAGAACGGGTTGTTCGCCAACCACACCGTCGCCCCGCACTTCCAGTACTTTATGATTAGAATCGGTGATCACCCAATGTCGTGTCAGCAATTGGGCCTGTTGTTTCCCCCTGTTCTGAATCGTAATGGTATAGGCGAAAACATAGTAATTGCCATCGGGGTTGGATTGTTCCTCGATATAACGTGTTTCAACGCTTACATTGATATTATTGAGATTGGAGTCTGTCATGAATGTCATTCTACAACCAATGACGCTCGGTGGTCTATCAAGCTAGCTATGAATCCGACAAATGAGCAACTGGCAAAGGGTCAAACTGAAATCGCCGCTTTAATCGGCTCGTGGCACTGATAATTTTGCAGTTCAAAGTCATCGAATTGAAATGCGAGTATGTCGGTCACATCGGGGTTCAATGTCATTTTTGGCAAGTCATAGGGTTGGCGAGTCAGTTGCAACCCGGCCTGCTGCTTATGGTTCGTGTACAGGTGGGCATCGCCCAAGGTGTGCACAAATTCTCCAGGAACCAATCCGGTTACCTGCGCTATCATCAGCACCAGTAACGCATAGGAGGCAATATTGAATGGCACGCCAAGAAATATATCAGCGCTACGCTGGTATAACTGGCACGAGAGCTTTCCCTGTGCCACGTAAAATTGGAAAAATGCGTGGCAAGGCGGCAGTGCCATCTGGTCTATTTCGCCGACATTCCAGGCACTAACGATAAGCCGGCGCGACTCTGGCGATGCATTAATCTGCTCAATCAGTCGCTCGATCTGGTCGATTACTCGACCATCGGCGGTACGCCATGAGCGCCATTGAGCGCCGTAAACTGGCCCGAGGTCGCCATTGGCATCCGCCCACTCGTCCCATATGCGCACCTTGTTCTGCTGCAGGTAGCGGATATTTGTATCACCTTGCAAAAACCACAGCAGCTCGTAAATTATCGAGTGCAGGTGCAGCTTCTTGGTGGTCACTAGTGGAAAACCCTTGCCAAGGTCGAAACGCATCTGATAACCAAATACCGATAATGTTCCGGTTCCGGTACGATCATTTTTCTCGCTACCGGTTTCCATCACATGGCGCATCAGGTCAAGGTATTGCCGCATCTGGCCTTTCCCTTTGGGAATAAATAATCAAAGCGAATCCTACTATAATCATCGGCGCCGATAATACCATGCCACGGGTGAGCCAGTCGGTATTCATCAGATAACCAATATGGGCATCGGGTAATCGGATAAATTCCACACCGGTTCTGGCAATACCGTAGAGCAACAGGAAATATCCCGACACATTCATAACCGGCCTGGGTTTGGCAGACAGTACCCAGAGCACTGCAAACAGAATCAACCCTTCAAAAAGCATTTCGTATAACTGCGTGGGATGGCGTGGGCTAAAGCACAATGGACCGGCAAAATCGATATAGCGGTCGGGTGGAAACCGATCACAGGATAGTTTCATCGCCCAGGGAACGTTTCCAGGAGCACCCCACAATTCGGCATTGATAAAGTTTCCGAAGCGCCCCGCGGCCAGGCCTAGCGGCACTAAAGGTGCGATAAAATCGGTTAACTGGAAAAAGCTGCATCCAAGCTTGCGTCGATACAATTCCATCGCGACCAGTACACCCAGAAATCCACCATGAAACGACATCCCTCCCTCCCAGATTTTGAACAGGTAAATTGGGTCGTCGATGAAGCTATCCAGGTTATAAAAAAATACTGACCCGATACGCCCCCCGATAATCACGCCAAGCGCACCATAAAATGTCAGGTCTTCGATTTGCTCCGGGCGAATGATAGAGGGCTGGACTCGAGCACGATGTTTCCCCAGCCAGAACACCAGAGCAAATGCGATGAGATACATTAATCCATACCAGTGAACCTTAATGGGCCCAAGGGCAACAATAACGGGGTCAATTTCGGGGTATGCGATCATAATTCAAATTCACTATGTTATTCAGTATTAAAATCCGACAGCGACAGGCGCCACAATAGCATTTGCCATTGGATGCCATCTGATGCCTGTTTAAAGGAGGGCGAAAAACTCGGCGCTATCCAGCACACGGATTTCTGCTTAAAACCAGTACCGGGTAATACTACTCTTCCTCGGTTATCGCATCGGTATAGCCGGCAGCATCGAGTAATTCACCTATCTCATTAGAATCTTCCATTTTTACCCGGTACATCCAGCCATCACCATAGGGATCGTCATTGATTCGTTCTGGAGAATCTTCCAGTTCAGAATTGACCTCGACAATTTCTCCCGAGACGGGCGCATAGGTATCTGACGCGGCTTTCACCGATTCGATAACAGCGACCGAATCACCGGCGGCTATCGTGCTGCCCATTTCTGGCAATTCGATAAAAACCAGGTCTCCCAGTAATTCCTGCGCATGATCCGACACGCCCACGGTAGCCAGATCGTCTTCGATCAATACCCATTCGTGCGAGGACAGGAATTTTAATTCAGATGGAACATTGCTCATTAGCTATTCTCCTGCTATTTAAATATTTGATTTTCCCTGACGGACGAAGGGAAGCTTAACAATTTCAGCCTTTAGTAATTTGTTACGAATTTCGACTTCTACCTCACCGACCACATCTGCCGGTATTCTCGCCATCGCTATCGACTGACCCAGGGTTGGCGAGTAGCTACCCGAGGTAATTTCTCCCTCTCCAGCACTCGTTATCACTTTCAAATGATTGCGCAGCACTCCTTTATCCTTCAACACCAGGCCAACCATCTGTTGCTGAACACCCTGCCTCTTTTCTTCAAGTAAAGCCTGTTTGCCGATAAATTCGCGATCATCCGATATTGCCAGCGTCCAGCCAAGGCCTGAAATCAACGGGCTGGTAGTTGCATCCATGTCGGTACCATATAAACTCATGCCGGCCTCTAGTCGTAAAGTATCTCGTGCGCCTAGGCCACAGGGTTTGACCCCGGATTCGACTAATCGTTGCCAACATCTGGTAGCCTGGTCGGCTGGCATCATGATTTCAAATCCGTCTTCACCGGTATAACCGGTCCTGCCGACAAAAAAATCACCTGTTTCAGCGGCCTCAAATCGACCCAGCGACAATAATTGTAAACCTTGATCTTTGGTGAACAACGAAAGCGATTTTTCACAGGCATTCGGGCCCTGGACTGCGATCATCGCGACATCGTCACGCTCGCTGATCGACAGGTTTCGATAAGCTGCCGCGTGCTGGTTTAACCAGGCCATATCCTCATCGCGCGTGGCCGAATTGATCACCACCCGATAAAAACGATCGCGTAGATAATAAACGATCAAATCGTCTACCACCCCGCCATTAGCATTGAGCATGCAACTGTAAAGCGCCTTACCCTCGGTTTTGAGTTTCGCTATATTATTGGCCAGGAGATAACCAAGATAAGACCCCGCGTCGTCTCCAGTAACATCAACCACGGTCATGTGGGATACGTCAAACATGCCTGAATCGGTACGTACTGTTTCGTGTTCAGCGATTTGCGACCCGTAATGAATGGGCATTTCCCAACCAGCGAAGTCGACCATTTTGGCCGAAGCATCGAGATGAGATTGATGGAGTGGTGTTTTCTTACCCATAGCGCGCCTGATAGTTGTTAATTAGAAAAACTACTCCGTCCGGTTACCTGATCGTTTCCGGCCGCAGTATATGCCTGCGGGCGATACTATAGCTTCGGATTTAAAGGATTTAAAGCCTTATTTGCACACCAGCCCGGCGAGCCTTATTTCTTCCTTTTTCCGCTCTATTATTAACTGTCTTAGCAAGGCTATCTGGTAAAAATACTCCTCCACAGAAAACCCTCCTTCCTCGATCAATCGATCCAGCTCGACTGATAATTGGCTCAAGGTTTCGCTAGTCGAGATTACGGTAAATATACCGC
>CAZJEJ010000118.1:0-3788 GCA_964544945.1 uncultured Gammaproteobacteria bacterium
GTAATTTATCGAGTTGTGTTTGCTGATGTACTACCGGATCAAGCTGGTTATTGATGCAGGTTTGCAATTCCTGTGTATTAATGAAACCGCTCAGCACCAGTACTTTTTGCTCTATCCCGGCCTCTCTCAATGCGATCGCCTCACCCACTGTAGCAACGGCAAATGCATCGGCCTGGTGTAATGCTCTGGCGACTTCTACCGCGCCATGGCCGTAGGCATCGGCCTTGATTACAGCGACCAATCGCTGGTCGCCCGATATCTGTTTAAGTAATCGGTAATTGTGACGGATAGATTCGAGATCGATACTGATGCGCGCATACCGGTTCAACCCGTGGCTATTCAAACTGCCCCCCGTAGTCATCGTGCGCAAGGTTTTCGAAACGAGTATATTCCCCAAGAAACGCAAGTCGCACTGTGCCGATCGGCCCGTTTCTTTGCTTGCGGATCAATAACTCAGCAATTCCTTTATCCGCACTTTCTGCGTTATAAACCTCGTCACGGTAAATAAACAGGATCACGTCGGCGTCCTGCTCGATACTGCCCGACTCGCGCAAGTCCGACATGACCGGTCGTTTGTCCGGGCGTTGCTCGACACTCCGGTTTAACTGCGACAACGCGACAATTGGCACGTTCAGCTCTTTTGCCAACGCCTTCAGTGAACGAGAAATTTCGGATATTTCGGTGGCTCGGTTTTCGGTGCTGCCGCTCACCTGCATCAACTGCAAATAGTCGATAATTACCAGGTCGAGTCCGTGTTCTCGCTTTAAACGTCGAGTTCGAGCGCGTAAATCGGTGGGCGTCAACGAAGCGGTGTCATCGATAAATAATTTCGCCCTGGAGAGCATATTGACGGATGAAGACAACCTCGGCCAGTCCTGGTCGTCTAGTTTACCGGTGCGCAACTTGTGCGAATTGATTCGACCGAGCGAAGACATCATGCGCAGTGCCAATTGTTCACCTGGCATTTCCATGCTAAATACCGCGACTGAAAGTTCTCCGTTCAGTGCGGCAGTTTCTGCGAGGTTCATCGCGAAACTGGTTTTACCCATCGATGGGCGTCCTGCAACGATAATCAGGTCGGATTTCTGCAACCCCGATGTTTTCTCATCGAAGTTGTTGAAACCAGTCGCGATGCCAGTAATCGCTTCGCCACTTCGGTACATATCGTCAACGCGTTTGACCGCACGCGTCAGCAATTCGTTGATTGCCTCGAACCCCTCACGATTTCCGGCTCCTTGTTCGGCAATTTGAAACACCTTGCGCTCGGCTTCGTCGAGCAATTCCTTGCTCGGTTTGCCATCGGTGTTGAAAGCGCTGGCTGATATCTCGTTACCCACCTGAATCAGGCTACGCAAAACCGAGTATTCGCGCACAATGTTGGCATACGCCTTAACATTGACCGCGGTCGGCGTATCGTTAGCGAGGATGCTCAGATAGGCCAGTCCGCCGATTGAGTCGAGTTCATTTCTCGCACCCAGCCACTCTGATACCGTCACGACATCGTAAGGTTGCCCATCCTCTGATAGTGCATCGATGGCGCGCAGTATCAGCGCATGATCGTGCCGATAAAAATCGTTTTCATTGATAATATCGGCTACTTCATCCCATGCTCGATTATCTAGCATCAGGCCACCGATAACCGACTGTTCGGCTTCGAGCGAGTGTGGGGGTACCTTTAAGTCCTCAACACGCTGGCTGAGCTCTGCCACACGGGTAGATATTTCAGACATATTGGTTGCGGAGGCTCTTCGTCATGGGGCTACAATCATAAACTGTTTGCGGCAGGAGGGGTATGCCTTGTCGAAACTTCACGACAAAAAAAGGCTGCCAAATAATGACAGCCTCTTAAGAATCAGGCGGCGCCTGAATTTAACGATATAATTGAACAGCGATTCTATCTATTATTCTTCCGCTACGACCAAAATCGTCACCGTGGTATCGATATCAGTATAGAGATGAATATCGATCTGATGCTCGCCAATGGAGCGTATAGCGCCGTCGGGCAGGCGTATTTCACGCTTTTCTACGGTGGCTCCCGCTGCAGTAAGGGCATCGGCTATATCGGCAGTACCGATCGAACCAAACAATTTTCCTTCGGAACCAACACGGGCTGCGATTTCGATCTTACCCAAAGCTTCGATGGCTTGCCGCCTGACTTCACTCTCGGATTTAGCCCCGGCAGCTGCCTTTTCGAGTTCTGCACGGCGTGCCTCAAACTCGGCAATATTAGCGGCAGTCGCTATTTTTGCCCTACCTTGCGGTACCAGGTAATTGCGCGCAAACCCGGACTTTACTGCGACCTTATCGCCCAAAGAACCTAGATTTTCAATATTTTCCAAAAGAATGATTTCCACCGGATTTCCTCTTTTTCAATTTTCGTTCACGTTATGTCGATATTTTCGGTTTGCGAAATACCAACCAGTTATCTAACAAACCCGCAATCATGGTCACCACCACGACTTGCGGGAAAATTAACAGTAATGCGTAAAACAATACAATCAACAATCTCTTGTTTTTACTTGCGGCTGCTTTGGCATGGACCACCGCGATGCCCTGAAAAACAAATGCTGTCATCACTACCAGAGCTATACTCTTAATCCAGTCGAGATCGAGCCCAAATCCCAGCATCAGTATTGCCACACCGATCAGCGATGCCTGTTTACCCAGTGATATCGCCTGGAATTCCCTGCGGTACCCGTCGGATTCGGTGACTCTGGCCTGAAGCCAGCGTGCAAGTAACAATATCGATACGAACATCATATAGGCGAAAGCTCCGAGCGATAGCACCATCCAGCGTATCAGTCGCGGCAAATTATCCATCATTACCGAATTGCCGTAACCGGTACTTTCATGCATCTGTTGGCTAGCCAGCATAAGCTGTTGTCCCCACTCGGCTTCCAGCTCGGGCCAGAGTAAAAACTGCATGCCTGTTCCAATACTGGCCAACACCACGCCAACCAGTAGCATCGCCGCCAACGACTTCGTAGTCCGCAGCGATTGCGCCAGAAGGACTATCGGTAGCCATTGCGCCAGAGCGATCGATATACCAAGTCCTGGCTTCTTCAGGACAATCATTGCGACCAGGGTTATACCGATAATCGCTACCGAAATCGATTTGAGGCCCGACACCGAACCCTGCGTCAAAATTATCAATCCAACCACCGTACTGGCCACCAGGATCAGTACCGATGTCATCATCAGTCCGATAATAGAGGCACCTGAAAACAGCGGAAAGAAAACGGCAACTAACACCAGCATTCCGACTATCGTCGCGGCGTGGTATGGCCCTTTTAAAGCATATTTTGCCAGTAATAACATCTGGACAGGTCCTTTTTCCTGTCTAATCTACTTGAGCTTGTGCTGATCAGTATAGGGTAACAGTGACAAAAAACGGGCGCGCTTGATAGCAGTTGCCAGTTGACGTTGGTACCTGGCCTTGGTACCGGTTACTCGGCTTGGAACGATTTTACCGGTTTCGGTAATATATTCCTTCAGCGTCTCCAAATCTTTGTAGTCGATTTGATCGATACCTTCGGCAGTAAATTTGCAAAAACGTTTACGACGGAAATAACGTGACATGATTAATTTTCCCCCTTATCTACTGCTTCAATGCTTTCTTTCTGGGTTTCGGCTTCAGCGCTCTCGGCTTCGACATTTTTGACTTCTACGCTCTCGGCTTCGACATTTTTGACTTCTACACTCTCGGCTTCAATATTTTTGGCTTCTACGCTCTCGGCTTCGACATTCCTGGCTTCAGCACTCTCGGTTTTAACATTCTTGGCTTCAGC
>CAZJEJ010000118.1:3888-7652 GCA_964544945.1 uncultured Gammaproteobacteria bacterium
CGCTCTCGGCTTCTACTTTCTCTGCCTCGGCTGCTGGAGCAGGCTTTCGATCCACGGTTTTTGCCGACTCTTCACGTTCGACTTCAGCCATCATCGCCGATTTCTCAGTGATTGCCTCGGTGCAACTCAGTGTCAGGTGGCGCAGCACCGCATCGTTAAAACGAAAAGCACTTTCGATCTCATCCAGTATTTCCTGCGAGCATTCAATATTCAATAACACGTAGTGTGCCTTGTGTATTTTCTTGATAGGAAATTCGAGCTGCCGGCGACCCCAGTCTTCTTCACGGTGGACCTCCCCACCGGAATTAGTAATCATGGTGCGATAACGCTCCACCATCGCAGGAACCTGCTCACTCTGGTCAGGGTGGACCAGAAACACGATTTCGTAATGTCTCATACTTCTCCCTTTAGGATTGAAGCCCCCAGAATCTAAAGTCTGTGGAGCAAGGGTTTAGGCGTTCCCATTTCGGTCAACCCGGGTTGGGCTGGAGAGAATGGTGTTCGCACCTGGAAAGGCGCGGATTCTACCCGAGCCTAGCCCGGGCTGCAAGCCATTCTTGAGCGCATTACCTCGTAAAGACAAACGCCGGTGGCGACCGATACGTTGAGGCTTTCTGTCACGCCGAGCATAGGCAGTTTGATCAAATAATCGCATTGTTCACGAGTTAGCCGACGTAAGCCATCACCCTCCGCCCCCATCACCAGTGCAAGCGGTGAGCTATAGTCATAGTCATATAGGTCCGAGTCGGCTTCACCACTGGTGCCATATATCCAGACACCGGCCTGCTTTAACTGCCCCAGGCAGCGTGCAATATTAGTTACTTCAAGCAGGGACACTGATTCGGCACCCCCTGCGGCCACTTTTCTGACCGTGGCGTTGAGGCTGGCAGAGCGATCCTTTGGAATGATTACGGCATCGACACCGGTGGCATCGGCGGTACGCAGGCAAGCCCCCAGGTTATGGGGGTCCTGGACGCCATCAAGCACCAGAAACAACGAGCGAGGATGTATTCCCGCCAGGCACTGTTCCAGGCTTTGAATAGCGGTCCTGGAATCATCGATTCGCAGCACGCAACGCTGGTGTTTTTCGGTTCCTGCCAGCGTGGCGAGTTGCTCGCGCGATTCGAATCGTACCGGAAGATGGTGCTCTCTGGCGAGCGCAATCACTGACAGGAGTCGCTGATTTCTACCTTCGGTACAGATCAGCTCCTGGCAGGCCTCTAGCGAATGCTGCAGCATTTTTGTCACAGCATGAAATCCGTAGGTATAGGAGTCGCTCATCTTTACTTTTTATTTTTTGGTCCTTTGCGTGGCGATCGACTCGCTTTTTTATCTTTCTTTTTTGTCTGCCTGGTTTTTTTTGCTCTGGTCTTATTTCTGTTGTCGGCACTGGTACTCAGGCTTTTGATCAGGTCGAAATCGACCTTACGCTCTTCCATATCGACTCTCGCCACCTCAACCTGCAGGCGATCACCCAACTGGTAGCTACGTTTTGTCATTTCACCGACCAGTCGGTGTCCGACAGGGTCGAATTGATAGTAGTCGCGTTTGAGCGCAGTGACGTGTACCAGGCCATCGATTAACAGGTCTTCCAGCTGGACAAATAAGCCAAAGCTAGTGACCCCTGTTACTATTCCAGCAAACTGTTGCCCGATGCGCTTTTGCAGGTATTCACACTTCAGCCAGTCGGCGGCGTCTCGGCTTGCATCGTCGGCTCGACGCTCATAACGTGAGCAGGTTTCTCCCAGGCTTGTAATACGTGCCAGGTCGTACTCGAAATTATCTTTATTACCCTCTCGAATCCAGTGCTTGATACCACGGTGCACGAGTAAATCGGGATATCGCCGAATTGGCGACGTGAAGTGGGCGTAGTCTCCAAGTGCCAGGCCAAAATGTCCGATTTTACTATCGGGGCTATAACTTGCCTGCAATAAAGAGCGTAAAATAATGGTCTGTATCATCGCAAATTGAGGCCGGCCTTTGATTTGCTCGATAATCCTGGCGTAATCTTTTGGGGTCGGTTTTTCGGTGCTCAGCGAAATACCAAAACTAGACAGGAATTCGGCCAGGTTCGGCAATTTGTCTGAATTTGGCCCTTCATGATTGCGGTAAAGCGTTGGTATCCTGTGTTTTTTCAGGAGTTTGGCGGCACAAATATTGGCGGCGATCATGCACTCCTCGATCAACCTGTGCGCTTCGTTACGCTGGCTCGGCTCGATACTTTCGATTTTGCGTTGCTGGTTATATTTAAAAACCACTTCGCTGGTTTCAAACTCGATCGCATGGCGCTTTTTTCGAGCTTTCGCGAGCGCCTCGTAAACCTGTCGTAAATTTCCCATTTCCTGTTTGAGTGGTTTGATCTCGGGCGATATTTTCCTGCCACTTTCAAAAATTGCTGCCGCCACATCGTCGTAGGTAAGTCGCGCATGCGAATGAATAACGGCTTCGAAAAATTGATAGTGCGTGACGGTACCCCGGCGGTTGATTTCCATAGCACAAACGAGGCATAAGCGATCAACTTTCGGGTTGAGCGAACACAGGCCATTCGACAATATTTCAGGTAGCATCGGCACCACTTCGCCCGGAAAATAAACCGAGGTGCCCCGTCGTGTAGCCTCCTGGTCGAGTGCCGAATCGATTGTTACATAGTGCGCCACATCGGCGATCGCAACGTATAACAGGTATCCCTCGTCACGAGATTCGCAGTAAACCGCATCGTCGAAATCTCTCGCATCCGCTCCATCGATGGTTACAAACGGTAGTTTGCGTAAATCCCTGCGGTTTTTCTTATCTGAACTGGCTACCTGTTCGGTGAATGCCTCGATTTCCTGCAATACCTCCTGACTCCACTGGTGTGGGATATCGTGGGTGTTGAGTGCAATCGTAACCTCCATGCCAGGGGCATTGTCTCGCCCTAACACCAATTCGATAATGCCTATTGTTTGCGCGTGCTGGGTTGGATATTCAGCAATACGCACCACGACAATGTCGCCAGTTTTGGCCGTATGCCCAATATCCCGGTTGATCAAAATATCGTGCGGCAATCGCCTGTCGTCCGGGATTACAAACTCGATACCGCTCTCTCGATGAAATCGTCCTACGACACTCTGGTGGGCACGCTCGAGTACCGCGACGAGGGCACCCTCGCGGCGATCTCGGCGGGAATCGAAATTTTCGATCTTGACCGCTGCCTTATCACCATTCATCAGCTGGCGCATCTGGCGCTCGGGCAGGAAAATATCCTTGCCACCGGAATCCGGCGTCAGGAAACCAAAGCCATCGGGGTGGGTTTGTACGTATCCCTTGACCAGATCCATATGGTCGAAACTTAAATATCCCCCTCGCCTGTTACGAAATATCTGCCCATCCCGGGCCATCGCGCGCAATCGTCTGCGTAAGGCTTCAATACGCTCCTCGTCTCCGTATTCCAGATATTTAGAGATATGCTCGTGCGAAACCGGCACCGACTGCGATTGAATAAAATTCAGCAGAAATTCGCGACTCGCGATAGGTCGGTTGTATTTGACAGATTCACGCGCAGCAAAGGGATCTTTGGACAATTGTGGGGGTTTCTTCGACATTGGGATTCCGTTGTGTGACAGCGAGTATATAGAAAGCCCGTTGAACTCACTACTTGATTGACAACAATATAGAGAAGTGTATATTCCCGCGCCATGCCCAGATGGCGGAATTGGTAGACGCGCTAGCTTCAGGTGCTAGTGACCGTAAGGTCGTGGAGGTTCAAGTCCTCTTCTGGGCACCAT
>CAZJEJ010000119.1:0-7321 GCA_964544945.1 uncultured Gammaproteobacteria bacterium
TGACTATAAATGATCGACACTTATGGTTGAGTTCGGCATTAGCACAATAAAGTCATCCTCAAGTTGATCTGCATCAATAATAGGCGCTTTAGTGTCTTGTAGCATTACCGTACAGTTTGGTTTATGACCATCGCGTAGGTGGATTGTAGCAAGCAGGTCGTAAACCTCTATGACTTGGAGGGCGTAGATATGAAGACCTGTATACGTAATGCTATGATAATTGCGGTCATTCCTTTACTTGGCGTTAGCTGCAAGAAACCCGTCAGTTACAGCAAGGATATTAAGCCCATCCTGGTAGCGAATTGTCTGAAATGCCATGATGGCAGTGGCGAAGGGTCCTCTAAAAGCGGATTTAACGTACAGAGCTATAACAGCGTTATGAAAGGCACAAAGTATGGCCCGGTTGTTGTACCCGGTAGCTGTGAATCCAGCACATTATTTCGGCTCGTCGCTCATAAAGCTGACCCGAAGATCCAGATGCCGCCACACCACGATCAAGCCCTGGCTTTGGGACGATCGGTACCACTGACACCGAAGCAGATTGAAATCATCGCGATGTGGATTGACCAGGGAGCGAAGAATAACTAGAGAGCTTATGATTTGGTTTCGACTTGATCAGAGGCCTTTTGGTAAGAAATGTCTGAAAATTGATTATATAGTCAGTCAAAATCGAAGTGTATTTTCGCAGTATTTTTTAGAATTACGCGGCATTATCTTTTTTTAGTAGTAATTCTGGCAAAACGAAGCCCGGCATAGCAGGTAGAATTCCTGTTGCGCATTAATAATAATCACTATTGTCAGGAAACTGGCGATTGACCCATAAATAAACCTAATCCGCGAACTCAAACAGCGTAAAATTAAATTCGTTTTAATTGAGTATTAGCTTGACAAAGAGTATTATATATGCTGTGCGTGTGCCGGAACCCGGTGGGGAAGGTACATAAATTAGGGATAGCTCCTCATAGGTATTCCGGTTACACAACCTGTAACCTGATAGAGGAGATTCGTCATGGAAAATATAGCGCATCAAAAATGGTTTACCGAACACCGTGGTTGGGAAGATTTTTGCTCCGCCCTGCTCGGTGGCCTGATCGTCTTGTCGCCTATCGTTACTGACGCCACTACAGTGGTTACCATCAATGCAGGACTGATTGGTATTTTCATTGTCGGACTGGCATTAGTCGAACTCATGTCTCTGCAACGCTGGGAAGAAATATTTGAACTAGGTTGTGGTGGCTGGATTATGGCTTCACCGTTTGTATTGCAATACGGCAACGACCTGCGCCTGATTCATTTGATACTGGGTGGAGCGGTTGTCATTCTTGCCTTATTTGAACTTTGGCAAGATCGCAAAAGTGTTACGAAGGATTGACTATGTCCGCATGGAATCGGAGTTGAGGTGTGTCGCTCCGATTCCATTTACTATCACCTTAAAGCGATAATTTAGGCAGCGAGCAGCGTAAAAATCTTGATACGAATAATCACCACCAGGATTGCATAATTTTACGCATGAGGAAATCTATGGACCTCGATAGGGTGCTCTCAGACTAGGAATCTGGCTGAATCGATTTAGCGTGATACTGGTCTGGCCAATGCTCTTTCACGACAGGGCTGTTCGCGGCCAACGCGTAGCAAGTGTTGATAAATACTGATTTTGGTGGCAATTGCTGTATTTTGGCCGATTTGGATCGGCTTGATCTGGCGCTACTGATAGTTTGGATCGCTGTCGTGGCGATTGGCCCAAGTAATTCAGTCAGGTGTGTGCAACCGCTATTCTGGCCCATCGCGACCTTTGATCTGGCTGTCCAGCCGGGTGCGATTTTTAAACCGATTAACTGCTTAACGATTGAGGTGACGCCTTTGCAATAGTTATAAGGTGAATCATCTATTACGGCTTCGGCTTCGAGTACATTCAGATCGATATCGATAGTCAGGCGAATCCACATATCGTGTAAAGGCTCTTCTGCTTCTATATAACCTCCTCGATCCCTGTTTGGAAAACGGTAAGGTTTGGTATCGACGATATGACCCTCGATATCCCACAATTGGTCTGATCGTTGATACCCAAGGCAGGTGACCACCCGCGTGTGGGTGTGTTCGCGAGGTGTTGTCGGCGGTGGTAATGGCATCTATTGCATACTCTGAAGTTAAGATTAAATACGGTTTTTACTATATTCACTATGAGAAATATGTCGATATTTATACCGAAGTCAACATGGAAGGTATATGAATTTTCCGAATATATCGTTAATATGGTCTCGAGTACAAACACGTGAGGGTGTGATGGAAATCGTCTATGTCCTGATCGGTTCCGGCGTTATAATTCTAATATTTTTAATCCTTTGGCTCAAAGAGCGCAGACAGGCGCGCCTGGAATATATTGCATATGGTTTAAGATCCAGTGAGGATAGTACTGAAAATACTAAAACCAACGTTACCCTGATGGAAACCGGATTCATGGAAGCCATGTCTAAACTGGAAGATTTAGGAGAAGTGAGTCAGGATCAATGGGGTGGATGGGTTTGGAGTAAATCTGGGAAGCCAGTAGGGAAATCATTAGGTAAATAATTAACCTGTTGAACGGTATTTTGTATAGCTGGCGATCAGGTTAATCATTTCGAAGGCAATCGTCGCCGCCGCGAGCGAGGTAATTTCGGCGTGGTCGTATGCAGGGGCTACTTCGACAAT
The DNA here is from genome assembly GCA_964544945.1 of uncultured Gammaproteobacteria bacterium. Taxonomy (GTDB): domain Bacteria; phylum Pseudomonadota; class Gammaproteobacteria. Next base: position 2,689 of record CAZJEJ010000119.1, read on the forward strand.
ATCGGCAGCGACCAGGTTTAATCCCTGGAGCCCGCGGATGATATTGACCAGTTCACGACTGGATAAACCTGCGATTTCGGGTGTTCCGGTACCCGGTGCATGAGCCGGGTCGAGAACATCGATATCGATCGAAAGATATAGCGGGTGTTCACCTACGCGATCACGGATACGTTTTACCACATAATCGACTCCGTGATTTTGCAACTCGTCACAGTGCACTACCTTAAAACCCAGTTCGGCATCCCTGGCCAAATCTTCGGGGCTATAGAGTGGACCGCGAATACCCACATGCATCGACGCCCCATCATTAAACAGCTTTTCTTCGGCTGCCCTTCGAAATGGTGTGCCGTGGGTATAGGGGGCGCCAAAATAGGTATCCCAGGTATCGAGGTGAGCGTCAAAGTGAACCAATGCAACCTGACCTGCCTGCTTGTTGACCGCACGTAAAAGGGGCACCGCGATAGTATGATCTCCACCCAGACTGATGATGGCCCCTGCCTTCCCAAATAATTCATTAGCAGCCAGTTCAATTTGTGCGATGGCTTCCTCGATATTATAAGGGTTGCAGCCAACATCGCCTGCATCGGCTACCTGAATGGTTTTAAACGGTTCGGTATCGTATGCGGGATGAAAATTGGTGCGTAAATGACGCGATGCCTGCCGGATTGCCTGAGGTCCAAAACGTGCACCTGGTCGGTAACTCGTTCCCGAATCAAAAGGAATGCCCAGAATTGCGATATCGCAGTACGGCACATCGCGTAATTCCGGTATCCGGCAAAAAGTCGATGGGCCGGCAAATCGAGGGATTATAGTCCCGCTGACCGGCTCGATAGGTGGTGTTTTCTCAGTCATGATAAATTCCTGTTTGGAGCAACCTGGAGAATAATAAAAGTGTTATAACATCGAAATATGCCACAATCAAACTGAGTATTGAAAATCCAGGTAAATTTTAATATCCAGCTAATAGGTGGGCAAATGGCGGCTAGATCAGTATTAAAAATGGGCGAAAAAAGTTTGTTCGAGAAATCAATCGAAGTGGAGGATTTCGGTACCACAGAACTCGACTCACTACTACAGGACATGTGGGATACGATGGCTGCAGAGGACGGTGCAGGGTTGGCAGCACCGCAGATTGGGGTGAATTTGCGTGTTGTCATATTTGGACTTGACGCAAACCCACGTTACCCAGATGCACCGACTATTCGTGAAACCATACTGATAAACCCGGTTATAACAGCTCTCGACGACCGATTAGAGGAGGGTTGGGAAGGGTGCCTGAGCGTACCCGGTATGCGAGGTCTGGTACCTCGATACGCCAATATTCGATATAGTGGATTTGATCAAACTGGCCAGTCCATAGAGTGTGAAGTAAACGGTTTTCACGCACGGGTTGTACAGCACGAATGCGACCACCTTGATGGAATTTTATATCCCCAGAGAATCAGGGACATGCGTTATTTTGGGTTTTGCCAGGAACTTGAAGCCAGTGGGCTGATGTCGCCCCAGCCCTGTGATGATGAGATCAGCGACTCGTTATGAAGCCTGGTGATCGCATAGTCCTGTTTGCTTCAGGAACACTATTTTCCCAGGTCGTGCTCGATACCCTGTTGAATAAAAATGTTACACCAGCCGCTATAGCGGTTCCCGTATACCCACCAACGCCGGTTGAAAATTTACCTGGTACAAAGATTGAATATACTGCCGATTTTGATGAATTTGCGGACAAAGCCCGGGGGCTCTCAATTCCAGTCGTTTATGCACCCGAAAAATCCCAACACGATTTGCTCATGAAATTGTCCGCGATTCCGGCCGACTATATTCTGGTTGCCTGTTGGCCTTATTTGCTTAGCAGGGAAGTGATAGCGCTTGCTGGTAAGGCGGCTCTCAATATTCATCCGTCATTGTTACCCAGGTATCGAGGAGCCAATCCAATAGTTGATCAATTGGCTAGTGGAGAAGACGAACTGGGTGTCACACTGCATTTGCTAAACGAAAAATTTGATCAGGGAGATATTCTTGCCCAGGAAAAAACTTACTTTCCATCAGGGTATCCTGAGAAACAGGAAATTGAAATCGAAACAGCTAAATTAGGAGCGGGTCTTTTTGTCGACGCGATAAAAAACTATGCCAGCCCTGACTGGAGGCCAGTAAAACAGTAGTTAACCCTGCTCCACGGTCTCGATAAACGCCTGCGTATCCGATTCACTGGCACCGACGTCCACGGCTATACGATGCATCAGTGTCGTAAAGTCTGTATCGTTTTTCTCGGCATGTAATAGATGCTCTTCGCAAACCATCGCACCGGCAGGCCCAAAATGATGGACTGCTGCAGCCTCGATTATTTTTTTCAATTTCGCGTCGTTAACCCCGTCTGTGGATGTCCGACCGATTGTTGGCGATAACGGTACTCTGATCGTATCCAGATTAGTGTTAGTCTCTGTAGGAGTGCTAGATAGCCGATACAGAATGTCGCTGGTAGAAGGTAATTCTGCCTGCGAATTTGGCAAATCGGTAATAGGGTGCTCGGTTATTTTAGCGCATTCGATTTGGGCTATCTTATCGAGAGCCGCGTTTCCCCTGGTGATCCGATAAGTTAATAGAACGATCTGCCCACCATTAAAACCGATTTGAAACGAGTGTTTACTGTCACTGATCCCGGTGATTAAGCCAGTAAAGCCATCGTGATGATAGTTCATTACCAGATCGACTAGATCGTCATGCAGTAACCAGTCGCTCACTCTTCCTCCATGCTGTTACTCTTAATACAATTGGCCTTAATTGGTACAGTATACTGTATTAGGTTCTTCTGACTTTATTATTAATTCGCTTAAACATGACACGTTAACTGATTTTGACGGGGTGCAGAGCGCTCGCGAGTTGGTCAATTTCATCGTTTGATTTTTCCGGGCATTCGTCGGTACACTTCCGGTATGAAAATTACCCCAGATCAGGAAATTAGCAACCTGTTAGAAAGCGATGATCGTCATATCTGGCACCCCTATAGTGCGATGCATAGTGAAATTCCGGTTTATCTCGTCGATTCAGCGCAAGGAGTACGTATTCGGCTTTCGGATGGACGTGAGTTAATCGATGGCATGTCTTCCTGGTGGTGCGCGATACACGGATACAATCACCCTGTTTTAAACAAGGCCGTTCATGATCAAATTGCCGACATGTCGCATGTGATGTTTGGTGGATTAACGCATGCTCCAGCAGTGGAACTGGCTGAAAAATTGGTCGAAATTACACCGCATCCACTGACTTCGGTGTTTTTCTCCGATTCAGGTTCGGTATCGGTAGAAGTCGCCATGAAAATGGCGATACAGTACTGGAATGCGCGAGCGCTCCCAAATAAGCAAAGGTTTCTCAGCTTGCGCAGGGGCTACCACGGGGATACTTTGGGAGCAATGTCGGTATGCGATCCAGTCAATGGTATGCATTACCTGTTTTCCAACGTGCTGACCAATCAATATTTCGTCGATTCTCCTGAATGTCGTTTTGGTGCTCCCTGCGAAGCTCACGATATAAATCCGGTGCGCGAGTTACTAGAAAGCGATCATCAACATATTGCGGCTGTTATCCTGGAACCGATTGTGCAGGGGGCAGGGGGTATGCGCTTTTATTCTGCGGATTACCTGTCTGAAATACGAGAATTATGTAATCGGTTTAAGTTGTTGTTGATCGCCGATGAAATAGCAACTGGTTTCGGTCGTACAGGAAAATTATTCGCCTGCGAACACGCCGCCATTTCCCCCGACATCCTGTGCCTGGGGAAGGCCTTAACAGGCGGCTACCTGAGTATGGCAGCCACTTTGGCTACGGAGGAAATCTACCAGACTATCGACTCTAATGAACCCGGTGTATTCATGCACGGACCCACATTCATGGCCAATCCCCTTGCCTGCGCGGTGTCAAACGCCAGTATTTCGCTACTGCTGGATTCAAAATGGCAACCCAGGGTTAACAGAATTTCATCGATACTGGAATCATGTCTATCTGTTTGTCGTGAACTCGATCACGTCTATGACGTCAGGGTTCTTGGTGCGATTGGCGTGATTGAACTGGATAAACCGGTAGATATGGCGAGTATTACCAGGAGTTTTGTGGAGCGGGGGGTTTGGGTGAGACCCTTTGGAAAACTGGTTTACCTGATGCCGCCGTATGTTATCAGCGAGCCCGACCTGAAAAACTTATGCCAGGTGGTTTGCCAGGTGGTTGCCGAGCTTTAACCGGGTGTACATTAAAAAACCTCTAATGGGTGCCGACGCCGTCTATGTAATACAAACGCACCTGGACATAAATGAATATATCGGAAGTGGAAAAGCGATACGTTGCCTCCCTGCATGAAATACCTTAATCCTCTCCTTTTTCTTCCTCGTCTTCATCCAGTTGACTATTATCAGGTATATCTTTGAGAATTTTTTCTTTCTCTTCGGGAGTTAAAACTACGGTATCTTCTTCTTGCATTGGCTGTTCCCCTTGAAAATTCATTTGTGGTCACAGTAATCACCCATTCAGGTAACGGCGTGACCGTTTATAGAGCCTCACCAATTATACTTAACTTCAGGTGATATTTACACGCGAACTTATCCCTGACACTTAAGGAATTGGCGATCTGTTCGTATCGCGAACA
>CAZJEJ010000120.1:0-7300 GCA_964544945.1 uncultured Gammaproteobacteria bacterium
CTCGAAAACAAGGCCGATACGCTAAAGAAAAAGCTACGTTTGCACCTGCCAAAAGGCTTGTTCATGCCGGTCGCACGCCGTGATTTACTCGAACTACTGCTGGTTCAGGACAAGGTAGCGAATCAGACCAGGGATATTTCAGGCATCATCGTCGGCCGTAAGATGACTTTCCCAAAAGCCCTGGCCAAGCTTCTCCCAGAATATGTAAAACGCTGTGAAGAAGCCTGCAAACAGGCCAAAAAGGTGATCAACGAACTCGACGAGTTGATAGAAACTGGATTTGCCGGCAAGGAGATTAAAATTGTCGCATCCATTATCAATGAACTGGACGGGATCGAAAAGGATACCGACAAGATGCAAATAAAAATTCGGGCTGCACTGTTAAAAATTGAAAGTGATCTACCACCTGTGGACGTAATCTTCTATTACAAAATCATCGAAAATATAGGAGAGGTCGCCGACACTGCTCAGCGCATCGGTAGTCGGGTCGAACTGCTGCTCGCAAAGTAGATTAAGCAACTAAACGAGTAACGCCTTATGGATCACGTCACGATTTATATTATTCTCGCAGGTGCCCTGGGTCTGTTCATGGCCTGGGGTATTGGTGCCAACGATGTTGCGAATGCAATGGGTACATCGATAGGCTCCGGAGTATTGACCATCAAACAAGCTGTGATAATTGCAGCTATATTCGAGTTTGCAGGCGCATTTCTTGCTGGTGGTCAGGTCACTTCCACAATCAGGAAAGGAATCATCGACAACTCGTCGGTCGCCAGCACCCCAGAACTGTTAATATTTGGGATGCTAGCCTCGTTAATTGCAGCCGGCCTGTGGCTATTGATTGCCTCTCGAGCCGGTTGGCCCGTATCGACAACACATACCATTATCGGTGCCATGGTTGGATTCGCAATCGTCGGAATCGGCGTAGACGCTGTCAATTGGGCCAGGGTCGGAAGTATTGTGATGAGTTGGGTCGTATCGCCAGTAATATCCGGTACTCTGGCATTTTTTCTTTTTCGCAGCGTTCAAAAACTGATCTTGAATACGGACGATCCCATTGCAATGGCGAAAAGATATGTGCCAATGTACATCTTCGCAACCGGCTTCATGATAGCGCTGTTAACCATGTTTAAAGGTCTGAAGCACATCGGGCTTGAATTTACCACGGCTCAAAGTTATGGCATAGCGACCCTTGTCGGTCTAATCGTCATGGGTTGCGGTATTTTCTATATTTCTCGCTTAAAATTCGACCCATCTGACGACAGTGACTTCCACTATGCCAACGTGGAGAAAATATTTAGTATCTTGATGGTAGTAACTGCCAGTGCGATCGCGTTTGCCCACGGATCAAATGATGTCGCCAATGCCGTCGGACCGATGGCTGCGGTTATCAGTATTGCCAACGAAGGCGTGGTCGCACAAAAATCTGCTATGCCAGTATGGATTTTGCTGATCGGAGGAATTGGTATTGTCCTGGGTCTCGCGATGTATGGTAAGAAAGTCATCGCTACTATTGGCAATAAAATCACAGAACTAACCCCGAGCCGAGGGTTTGCATGTGAACTAGCGGCTTCCACGACAGTGGTAGTCGCATCAAGCACCGGCATTCCCATATCGACTACGCAAACTCTCGTTGGAGCGGTCCTGGGGGTTGGACTGGCGCGGGGTATCGGTGCGCTAAATCTCAGGGTAGTGGGCACTATCTTTATGTCATGGATTATCACGCTGCCAGCGGGTGCGCTGCTGTCTATATTCTTCTTTTACTTTTTTAAAGGCTTATTTGGTTAGAAACTCCCGGGGTTCCCTACATACCTCGTTTTTAACCCTTGATAGATATTGTCCTGGAAGTCTTCACTCTCACTATCGAGTTTGGCAAGCAGTTCGGTCAGGTGCTCATTGTCCTCCCTGCCCTGCCAGATTTTGGAATAACTACCATCCTGATAGCCATGATCCTGTCGAAAGAAGTTCAACACGTTCTTGCCCACATATAGGCGGTAAAGCTGGTTAAAATCCATATCGATCAAGCGCATTACATTGCCGAATTCAGAAAAATTCATCGACTTTTGGGCGATAGTCGATTGCGCCATCGACTCGATTGCCTCAGGAATATCAGTAATCGACCCGGGTTCAGACAATTCGCCTAGTATGCGCTCGGCTACCTCGTTATTATCGCTACCGCCCAACAGATAATCGCTCATCGCGAAATGGAATATATCAACCAGTTCCAGGCGTACCTGGTCGAGTTCGGGTCGCTGGTGCTTCCACCATTTCCAGCCGTAGTGATCGAGCATTTCTGCGCATTCAGTCCAGATAGCCCTGTACCAGGCATTATCAGCCTGACGCCAATCCGCGTTGACCCGGGCGTTCATCGCATCCTGCATTTGGAGCATTACCAGCAATTTGCTTTTCATTTATGCTTTGTTCTCATATTTCAGGGATTACACTATGTCAACGACCGTTCAGATCATACCGTAGAGCCAGGGCAACAAAAAACTTAACAGTATCCATAATAGCAAAACAAGAGGCGTTCCTACTCGAACAAAATCTCCAAACGTATAGTTTCCGGCGTTCATCACCAGAAGATTAGTCTGGTACGCCATCGGAGTCGCGAAGCTCATATTGGCGCCAAAGATTACCGCTAGCACGAAAGGCTCAACCGGTTGACCCAGTTGCTGCGCTATTCCGATAGCAATCGGTGTACCGATTACTGCAGCGGCATTATTGGTTACCACATTGGTTAAGATGGCCATCATCAACAATAGTCCGCTTAATATCAACACGGGTGACAGGCCCTCCGTGTTCACGACATATACCTGGGCCAGATAATCTGCCCCCCCGGTTTCAACCATCGCGGCGCCGAGCGCCAGGCTCGATACAATAATCAGGATTACCCGTGCGCTTAATGCACGGGTCGCATCCTGCCATTTGAGGCATCCACTGAATATCATTAATACTACGCCCAAAAGCGCACTGACCGCGATTGGCAGTAAATTCAACGCCGCGCTTGCAATGATGAACAACATGATTAATAGCGCTATCGGAGCCTTCGACGAGATCGGCAAGAACGATTTGGCATCGAGTACCAGCAGGTTGCGGCTCGACTTGAGTCGCTTGATGCTTCGAACTGCGCCCTGCACCAATAACACGTCACCCGGTTGCAAAGTGATATCGTCAATTTTTTCGGTTCCGGGCTGATTTGCCCATTTGTTCGATCGATACAATGCCAGCACCATAACCTGGTAACGGTCGGTGAATCGGACGGCACTGGAAGTCATGCCATCCAGCGTCGAACCTGGCACCACCACCACTTCGGCTATCTGTTGAGTTGGATCGCGTAACGGGTGATCATCATCTACTGGTTCGTCTCCTGAAAATAGACTAGCGCCAATGAGTGATTCCAGTTCTTTCAAATGCTCAGGCGTGCTCCTCACCCGAATACGATCGCCGCTACGTAAAATCAAATCCGGTAAAGCAAGCAATCGGGTGTTTTCCGAACCCCGCAATATCTGCTTCACGTCCAGCTCACCACCAGTGAGGGCAATCACCTCGGACAGGCGCTTCTGATTGGCGATACTGTCGTCATGTATGCGCAGTTGGGCGGTAAAATGGCGTGGAGAGGTCGTTGGCAAACGCGCTGCTCGCTGCGGAATCAATTTCGGTGCGATCAACCATAGATATAGCAACCCAATACTACCAACGATAACTGCAGGAAGCGCGAAGTCAAACATGCCAAACTCGCGCAAACCGAGATCGGCCGCCACAGCCACTACCAGCAAATTAGTCGACGTGCCGATACTGGTCGACATTCCACCAATCGAGGTAGCAAACCCGACCGGCATTAGTAACTGGGATGCCGGGGTCGTTGTTTTTAGCGAGACGCTGATGAGTATCGGCAACAACAATACAACGACCGGGGTATTGTTAACGAACGCACTGAGCAGTGCTGCGATGATCAGCGTTGCAAGAAAGGTTGAAACTGGAAATCGGGCCCATCGGCGCGCGAGCTGTCGCCCTATCTGTTCGAGTGCACCGGTGCGTACCAGCGCCCGGCCGGCTATCATCAAAGCGCAAACCGCTATCAGTGCCTGGTGCCCAAAACCACTAAAAAACCGGGTTGCGCGAAGTGGTCCAGAGTCGCCAACGTAAGGAAATATTTCAAAAAAAACAGTAAGAAAAACAAGAATCAACAGGCTCGACGATGCGAGCGGAATCCGTTCGATGGCAAATAATACCAGGGCAATCCCTGCCAGTATCATTACCACGATTGCATGAAATCCTGGATCTGTAATCACGGTCGAAGGATACTCCATTAGAGAGTAATAAAATCACACCGGGCTATAAGTGTAGTACCTCTAATTATCATTACAACCGATACTGGATATTTCCCTATTCCGGGCGCATATGCGGGAACAGAATGACATCGCGAATGCTGGGGGAGTTGGTTAACAGCATCACAAGACGGTCTATACCGATTCCCTCTCCAGCGGTAGGCGGCATGCCATATTCCAGCGCACGTATGTAATCTGCATCGTAATGCATCGCCTCATCATCGCCCGAGTTCTTCTCTTCAACCTGGCGCTGGAAGCGTTCGACCTGGTCTTCCGGGTCGTTGAGTTCCGAGAAGCCGTTGGCGATTTCGCGTCCGCCCAGAAAAAATTCGAAACGATCGGTAATAAAAGAGTTTTCGTCGTTACGCCTCGATAGCGGCGACACCTCGGTGGGATAGGCGGTAATGAAGGTTGGTTGCACCAGGTGATGTTCGACTGTTTTATCAAATATTTCGATTTGCAACTTGCCCGCCCCCCAGCTCGGCTCGACCTGTATACCCAGATCGCTGGCCGCTTTTCGACAGTATTCCAGATCTTCCAGACTGGCTGGATCGAGTTCAAGATTAAACTTTAGTATCGAATCCGCCACAGTCATACGCTGGAAAGTCGATTGTAAATCGAGTTGCGCCCCCTGATAACTCAGCCTGGTATCTCCAACCACAGCTTGTGCTAGCTGGCGCAACATGTCCTCGGTCAAATCCATCAAATCGTTGTAGTCGGCATAAGCCTGGTAAAACTCAAGCATGGTAAATTCAGGATTATGCCGGGTCGACAGGCCTTCATTACGAAAATTCCGATTGATTTCAAAAACCTGTTCAATACCCCCAACCACGAGTCTTTTCAGGTACAACTCGGGCGCGACTCGCAGATAGAGATCCATATCCAGTGCATTGTGATGAGTGACAAATGGTTTCGCAGTAGCACCCCCTGGAATTACCTGCATCATGGGGGTTTCTACTTCAACAAAACCCTCGCTGGTCAGATATTGGCGAATAAAATTGATTACCTGGCTACGCACAGAAAAAACCCGTCGCGATTCTTCATTCATTATCAAATCGATATAACGCTGACGGTACTTTTGCTCCTGATCGGTCAATCCATGGAATTTTTCCGGCAACGGGCGTAACGATTTGGTGAGCAATTCCAGCGTTTTTACCTTAACCGTCAATTCACCGGTTCTGGTCTGGAATAATTCCCCGGTAACGCCAAAAATATCCCCGATATCACTGTGTTTGAAAGCATCGTACAGACCCTCGCCAATCACATCGCGCTGTACAAAAATCTGGATCGTCGCGCTCATATCCTGTAATTGCGCAAATGATGCCTTACCCATCACCCGCTTGAACATCATGCGACCTGCTACGCTGACCTTGACAGGCTCCTGTTGAAGTTGTTCGCGCGACATATCCGCGTAGGTTTCGAGTAAATTACCTGCAAAATCGGTACGCCTGAAATGATTTGGAAACGCCTGCCCCTGGGTGCGCAATTGGGCCAGTTTATCGCGTCGTTGTGCGATATACCGGTTTTCATCTAATTGCGGCTCATCAACCCTTTCGGCATCGCCTGATTTCTGGTTCATCAAATATTTCCTGTTATTGGTATCTGTGGCTATTGCCCACTTTTCAAACTGGCTTCAATAAACTGATCCAGGGCACCGTCAAGCACTGCCTGAGTATTGCCTGTTTCTACGCCGGTGCGCAAATCTTTAATACGCGACTGATCTAGAACATAAGACCGAATCTGGCTACCCCAACCGATATCTGCCTTAGCGTTTTCAATGTTTTGCGCAGCTGCGTTGCGCGTCTGTATCTCGAGTTCGTAAAGCTTTGCCTTAAGTTGTTTCATCGCGGTCGCCTTGTTTTTGTGTTGCGAGCGATCATTCTGACACTGTACCACTACATTGGTCGGTAAATGAGTAATCCGAACCGCAGATTCGGTACGGTTAACATGTTGCCCCCCAGCGCCACTCGCACGATAAACATCGATGCGCAAATCGGATGGGTCAATCTCGATATCTATATCGTCGTCTACCTCGGGTGATACAAAAGCGGCGGCAAACGATGTATGGCGTCGATTTCCAGAATCGAAAGGTGACTTCCGTACCAGGCGATGAACCCCCGTTTCAGTACGTAGCCAACCATAGGCATAAGGCCCCTCAAAGCGAATCGTGGCACTTTTAATTCCTGCCACGTCCCCGTCGGACACTTCGATTAGCTCTGTTTTGAAGCCCCTGGCTTCTCCCCAGCGTAGATACATGCGTAGCAGCATATTGGCCCAGTCCTGGGCTTCTGTTCCGCCCGAACCCGACTGGATATCAAGAAATGCATTACATTCGTCCATTTCCCCCGAAAACATTCGGCGAAATTCCAGTTCTGCCACTGTTTTTTCTACTTTTTGGAGATCGGTTAAAATCTCGTCTACGGTTAAGCTATCGTCTTCCATGACCGCCAGTTCGAGCAACTCACTGGCATCGCTAATCGACTGGCTACTGGCGTCAAGACCATCCACCACAGCCGTCAATCTGGCTTTTTCCTGACCTAGCTGCTGAGCCCTTTCAGGATTACTCCAGATATCTGGATTTTCAAGTTCTAGCTGGACTTCTTCGAGTTTCTCTTTTTTTTGAGCGTAGTCAAAGATACCCCCGTAATAATCCAATACGTGCCTCGAGATCGTCTATGTGTTGGGTAATTGGACCGATTTCCAAAACGTATACCTGCGATGTAAAAAATGGGATTTTACCTGATGTTGATCTCCATGCAATGCAGATATTGTCCTTTAATTGCCTTGCCAAGCCTCAAACAGGGCATCATGTCTAAATAAAAATAACAATTATTATGGTCGCGATTACGCTAATCCGGGATTGTTCCTGCCAGCTTGAATTCCGGTCTGTTAATCGCAGATTTTCCCCCTAATGTTCAACTATTTTTGTGGCGCATTTTGATATTTATTATGGTAGAGTGTGCCGCCAATTT
>CAZJEJ010000121.1:0-7292 GCA_964544945.1 uncultured Gammaproteobacteria bacterium
CGATAAGCACTGGTAATAAATCCAGCCACCCGATCCTGAAATACGGTGGTTGCGGGGCCGCCGCCGATGCCGAAGCAGACGTGCAGTGGTAACAAATGCTCTTCGCGCGGATGACAATAGCGCGCGTGTGGTGCCTGCTCCCAGTTTATCAGTCGTCGCTCTCGCTGCGCTGAATCTAGCTCTGGATCGCTACAGGTCTCGCTCAGCCACTGTTCGAACAGCCGGTTTTTATCGTCGATAGTATTGTCTGACTTACCTATCATGAGGGGCAGGTTGTGAAACGAAAATCCAGATCCAAGGATTAGCAAGTTGTCATTTTTCAATGGCGATAGCGCTCGCCCCAGACGTATATGAAAATCTGCATCGAGAGAACTCGACAGGGATACCTGGATGCAGGGAATATCTGCTTCCGGGTACATGAGCAACATTGGCACGAAGACCCCGTGGTCGAAACCACGATCCATATCCAGCTTTGCTTCGATCCCCGACTCACCCAGAATTTTGTGTATGCGATTGGCCAAAACCGGGGCACCTGGCGCCGGGTACTGTAACTCGTAGGTCTCGGCTGGAAAACCGTAATAGTCGTATAGCAGGGGCGGGGTTGCCTGCGCCATGATCGCAACCGGGGAATCCTCCCAGTGAGCGCTTATCACGACGATGGCATCGGGTTTTTCAATCGTAGCCGGAAACTTGCGCAGGAATGGGTTCATGGTTTCGTAGCCCGTATCGCTCAATAAAGGTAAAGGACCGCCACCATGGGGTATATATAAAATGGTCGCCTGGGTCATCAGACTCCATTCATCAAAATCAGATTTTCACGATTTATCAATTCAGGATCGTCTTCGTAACCTAGAATTTCTGGAATCTGGACACTGGGCTTACCGATAATTCGTTTGCATTCGTCGGAAGGGTAATTCACCAGGCCACGGGCGATCTCGATTCCTTGCGGATCGAGGCAGGCGACGACTTCTCCCCGGTTAAATACACCGCTGACGCTTTTTACCCCGACGGGCAACAGGCTTGCATTTTTATTTTTCAGAACATCGACCGCACCATCGTCCAGCGTTAATTCTCCGGCGCAACGCATGTGTCCTGCGAGCCACTGCTTGCGCGCCGCGAGGTGGCCTTTCCCCGCCTTTAGAAAGCTACCAACTGGCTTCCCCTGCACTAGCCGAGTAATAACGTGTTCGACCTTGCCCGACGCAATCGCGGTATGGGTTCCTGAACGAGCCGCGAGTTGAGCGGCGCTAATTTTGGTTTGCATCCCGCCCCTGCCCAGGTTCCCGCTGCTCGGCCCGGCAAATTCCATTAGCCGTGGATCATTCGCATCGGCTTGATCGATCAATTTCGCTTCCGGGTTTTGCGTCGGATTACTGTCGTAGAGTCCTTGCTGATCGGTCAGAATGATCAACAGGTCAGCCTCAATGAGGTTCGCCACGAGCGCGCTGAGCGTATCATTATCGCCAAAGCGAATTTCCTCGTTCGAAACCGAGTCATTTTCATTCACCACCGGTACCACACCATAGTGCAACAAGGTGCGAAGGGTGGTGCGGGCATTCAGGTAACGCTTTCGATTCGACAGGTCGGCGTGGGTTAACAATATCTGCGCACTATGCAATCCATGCTCTTGAAAGCAGGCTTCATAAGCCTGTACCAGGCCCATCTGCCCCACCGAAGCAGTTGCCTGCAGCTCGGAAATACTGGTAGGTCTGGCTTTCAAACCAAGTCGGCTAATACCCTCCGCGATAGAGCCCGATGAAACCAGCACCACGTCAACACCCTGTTCTCTCAGTCGCGCCATTTGTTCAGCCCACGCGGCGATCATCGCGCGGTCCAGCCCTTTGCCACCATCGGTGATCAGGGCACTACCGATTTTTATTACTATCTTCTTATATCGATTCATCTGTTTCCAGAAAATTCATGATGTCATGACAAAGCGGTTCGACGCCTTCTCGATTCGATGCACTGATTCGATAAACCGGGCCATTCCAATCGAGTCCATCGACTATAGCATCGCATATCTCAGCCTGCTTATCCTTGCCTAACAGGTCAAGTTTGTTTAACACCAGCCAGCGCGGTTTCTGGTATAGCGACTTATCGTATCGAATCAATTCATGCAGAATTTTACCTGCCGACTCGACTGCCGGCTCATCCGATTCCAGAGGCAGTATATCGATAATGTGCAACAGTAAACGCGTGCGTTGCAAATGTTTGAGAAACTGGATACCGAGGCCAACGCCATCGGCCGCTCCTTCAATCAGACCTGGTATATCGGCTACCACGAAGCTGCGATGGGACGCAACGCTGACCACTCCGAGGTTGGGGTGCAAGGTGGTAAATGGATAATCCGCCACCCTGGGTCTGGCCGCCGATACGGAGCGAATAAAGGTCGACTTACCAGCATTGGGCATACCCAACAGGCCTACGTCGGCCAGCACCTTCAACTCCAGCTTTAAATTGAACTGCTCGCCTGCACTGCCGGGGGTACATTGTCGCGGTGCCCGATTAGTAGAGCTTTTGTAGCGCGTATTACCCAGGCCATGAAAACCGCCGCGTGCGATCAATATGGGTTCCGACTGATTGTCGGCCACATCGGCAATCTGCTCACCCTGTTCCTGCGTGGTAATCACCGTACCCAGCGGAACAGTAATTATGACATCCTCACCCCTGGCGCCGGTGCAATTCTTCCCCTGGCCACGCTGGCCATTTTTGGCCACAAAACGCCTGGTATGGCGAAAGTCCGAGAGTGTATTCAAGTTCTCGGAGCCGATCACGTATACCGACCCGCCATCGCCCCCATCGCCCCCATCGGGTCCACCCATCGGGATATATTTTTCACGCCGAAAACTGACAATACCGCGACCACCATTGCCGGCCTTGACGTATATATTGGCTTCATCAATGAATTTCATTGCAAGTTTTGGATTGGCCTCGATACCATTCAGGTCGATAATAACATTCTGAACCGATTGGCACTTGTTTAAGCCCGTCATTCCCGCTTTATCGGGAATGGCGTATGTCGGGTTCCGAATCTTAGGTAAGTGCCATACTCAGAAAATAAAAAAGCCCCGCAAAGGCGAGGCTTCAGGAAAAACTTATTGGGTGCGGATCAGGCTTCGACTACACTGATAAAAGTGCGGTTTTTATTGCCTTTAATCCTGAATTCTACCTTGCCAGTCGCTTTAGCATACAGGGTGTGATCTTTGCCGCAACCAACGTTGTCACCCGCGTGGAATTTCGTGCCTCTTTGTCGCACCAGGATATTGCCGGGGATCACGGCTTCACCACCAAATTTTTTCACGCCTAGTCGTTTCGACTCGGAATCGCGACCATTGCGGGTACTGCCCGCCGCTTTCTTATGTGCCATTCTTCAGACCCTTATGCCTTGATATCGGTTACTTCGATTTCGGTATAGCTCTGGCGGTGTCCCGCCTGCGTACGCGAATGCTTGCGACGTCGAAATTTGATAATCTCGATTTTTTTAGCCCGCCCGTGAGACTTGATCGTTGCGGTGACCGCACCTTTCTTCAACATGGGAGCGCCGATCGACACCTTGTCACCATCGGCAACCATCAGGACACCATCGAGTTCAACTTTCGAACCTTCATCGCCGTCTAATTTTTCAACGCGCAAGACTTCTCCCCTGGTAACACGATACTGCTTTCCACCCGTGGCGATGACAGCGTACATATTGATTGGCTCCGAAACGATACTAAAAAAGGTGGCGAATTCTATCTTTAGAGAGCTGTCAGGTCAATGCCTTTGTGCGCGTATAGACCAGGTAGTCAGTAGTCATGTTCAACCGGACAATCCTGGTGTTCACCCTTTTCAGGCATTTAAACCTGGGGTTCACTGAAACTCGCCACATGAATATGGGTCTAAAAAGCCTTAGTATCCGAGGAAACATGTCTTGCCTCCTGTAAAATCAGTCATTCGGACAATCCTGGTAGCGGCCGGAATTTCGATAGCCAGCGGCTGCGCGGTAAAGCCCTCGATTAACCCGGTCTCGATAGTGCAGGTCAATCAACCGCTGGAAATTCCTAACCAGAAAGCACGCGTTTATATCCAAAATGGCGAGGTAACCGCTAAGCGCGACCTCGATCCATGGAGTATTTATTGTAGTGTGCTCATGCAAGACCTGCATGCAGCCGGCGAACCAAAACTAACCGTATCACCGGGACAATTTGAAATAGTCAAAGTACGCGAATATAGTGAAACTCAGTATTTTCCGGGAAATTTTGTCGCATCATTACGCGACTGGCAGAATTTCCCTCCCATTGTAATATTTACGGTGGAGATGCGTCTAAAATCGGCCGAACAACCCGGCGTCAGGGCCTTGATCTGCGCTAAACAAGTGGAGAGTAATGGTCGTCATTACCCCACACTGGCGGAAATTAGAGTCGCCCTGGGTGATACCGTTGACATAAAGACGCTGTAGGAGTTAAGCGGAGCCTCATGGCGTACTATCCCTGCTAGACAACCAGTATCCGTTTTACATCAAGTACGGTGCTAGCCACTTCGCGCCGGGCTAATAACGAACTCCACTTGAGTTTGACAGAAAATTCCAATAGTCTCGCCGGCGCGGAAATTGTTTCCGTGACGGCAATCTGTGATTAATTTAGTCCATCAACCATCGCGGCCGCAGGATGTGAAGGCCATCGCGTTGCGAGAGAAGTGGACGCACCACCAGAGGACCAGACATGCCATTTCGACGCAAGAAAATTTTGCTCGAGAATATCGATAGCCAGGAAAACACTTTATGAGCCAGCGAGACCCCAGATACGATGTATTGTTCGAACCGGTAAAGATTGGCCCGGTTACCGCCAAAAACCGATTCTATCAAGTACCCCACTGCACCGGTCTTGGCTGGTTAAGACCACGCATGGTCGCGGCATTGCGGGGTATGAAGGCCGAAGGGGGTTGGGGAGTCATCTGTACCGAATACTGCTCAATACATCCCGCATCCGACGACCTGCCCCACCCTTACGCATCGCTATGGGACAAGGGCGATATAAAGGCTCACGCAATCATGACTGAACTGGTACATGAGCATGGATCCCTCGCTGGTGCCGAACTTTGGGTAGGCGGCTCACGCTCTGCAAACCTGTTTACCAATGAAGTCGCACTGGATGTGGCGAGTCGACCAAATTCAGTCGGGATCCCCTATCAGACGCGCGCAATGGACAAGTCTGATATTCGTGAGCTAAGGCGCTGGCACAGAAACGCCGCACTGCGTGCCAAAGCGGCAGGCTTCGATGTGGTCTATGTCTATGCCACCCACGACTATTTGCTCTCACATTTTCTCTCTTCTCGAACCAATACGCGTACCGATGAATACGGAGGTTCACTGGAGAACAGGGTACGGCTGGTGCGCGAGCTAATCGAAGAAACCAAAGACGCGGTGGGAGATACCTGCGCGGTAGCAGTGCGATTTTCGGCCGACGAGGGCGGTGAAGCCGATGGTGATCCAGTGATTGGCGAACAGCGTGAAATGCTTGAAATACTGGCCGAACTGCCGGATCTCTGGGATATCAACATCTACGACTATTCCCGCGAAATGGGCGTCTCTCGTTTCATCAAGGAAGCATCGCTCGAAGCATACATGTCCTACGTTAAATCAATTACCACCAAACCCGTAGTGACGGTGGGGCGATTTACCTCTCCCGATACGATGGTGTCACAGATCAATCGTGGCATTACCGATTTTATCGGAGCAGCAAGACCTTCCATCGCAGACCCTTTCCTGCCCAAAAAAATTGAAGAAGGTCGAATCGATGAAATCCGTGAATGCATCGGTTGCAACATTTGCTACACGGGCGACAGCAAGGGAACGCCGATTCGCTGTACTCAAAACCCGACCGTCAGCGAGGAATGGCGACGTGGTTGGCATCCCGAAAAAATTGCACCAAAGGGTTCCGATTCCACCGTTCTGGTCGTCGGTGCAGGACCAGCCGGCCTCGAGGCGGCCCGGGCACTCGGTCATCGTGGATATCAGGTTCTGTTAGCCGAAGCCGAACGCACGCTCGGTGGTCGGGTTACCCGAGAGTCTAGTTTGCCCGGCCTCAGCGAATGGGCCCGGGTACGAGACTATCGGGTGCAACAAATCCAGCCGATGACTAACGTCGAAACTTACCTGGATAACAGCATGGAAGTAGACGATGTACTTGCCATCGAGGCAAACCATATAGTTATCGCTACAGGTGCTCGCTGGCATGCCGATGGCCGGGGACAGTTTAATGAAACCCCGCTTACCGAGTTCGGTCCATCAGACCAGATTTATACCCCGGATGACATTATGGCCGGTCGCTTACCCGAAGGCCCAACCCTCATCTACGACGACGATCACTACTACATGGCGAGCGTGATCGCCGAACTTCTCCGGGCCAAAGAAATTCCAGTCACCCTGGTGACTCCAGAGACCATGGTATCTGCCTGGGGCGATCAAACTTCAGAGCAGATGCGCATTCATCGGCGCCTGCACGAGGTGGGCGTGAAGCTCATCACCGCGCATGGCCTGACCGCCTTCAACGGGCGCGAGGCGCAAATCGAATGCATCTATACAGGAAACCAGGAAAGCATCGATGCCGAGGCAGTTGTGACCGTAACCATGCGATATCCCAACGATGCATTGTTTCATGAATTACAACAACGAATCGATTCAGGGGCCGATAATATGCCCGACTCGCTAACCCGGATAGGAGACTGCGAAGCGCCATCGATTATTGCTGGCGCCGTGTTTTCGGGCCACCGTTATGCACGCGAACTTGACACCGAAGTAGATCCGGACAATCGGATCAAGTATGACAGGGTGTTTTATGAAGACGAGTAATTTAAATACCGAGCCTTCGAGCATTTATCTGGAGACACTTCTCTCGTATTACGAAGATGAGATCCGGGGCGAGGCTTACTTTTATACGCTGGCTGAACATTTCGATGAAAGTGAAAAATTTATACTACTGGCCAGGATCGAACGCCGTGCGGCCGATGCAATCCGGCCATTGCTTGAAAAATATGGGCTGAAACCCAGAGATGAATCTGTCATCGAAGACGAGGGGCGGAGTTATCTGGACGAGCACCGATCCTATAGCTGGCCAGAATTCATGGCCTATATAGTCAAACGATATCCAGGCTACCTGGATGAATTTAAGGCACTGGAGCAGATGGCACCCGCCGCCGATTTGCCCGCTTTGACAATATTAACGAACCACGAAGCCGTAGTAATCGATTTCGCTAAAAAGGAAATAGCCGGAGACCCGGGCAGTCTGACCCCGCTAATTCAGTATCTGGAATAA
>CAZJEJ010000122.1:0-7245 GCA_964544945.1 uncultured Gammaproteobacteria bacterium
CCGCAGTTCGGTGGCTTAACGCCAGAGAGATCTGGCGGGTAGATTCGAAATAAATGGGATTTCGAACATCTGCCGGGTAATCACCACCTTAAGCAATGAAATTAACTGATATTGATCGCCTCACGCGGTGAAAGCTCGGGTTTGTCCAGGGACAGTTATAGAAAGTGGAACGATGGATATCAAGCCGATAAAGTCGACCATATTCCTGATCATTGATAAAAAGCCAAAAGTAAAAAATTGCATAGTATTTTTTACTGTGGTATAAATTTACCACTAATTTATTTAGAGAATCTTCTTGAACAAGTTTGCTCGAACCCTCAGGCCAACCAACCAGGGGCAGCATCCAGGCGGTTTGTCACCGGATGATGCCGGCTCTGAAAATTTTCTCGGGTCGCGAATCAGGGAACTTCGTAAGGCCAGGGACCGGACCCTGCAAAACGTCGCTGAAGCGTGCGGGCTTTCGATTGGATACCTGAGTCAAATCGAGCGGAAACTGGCCACCCCTTCCATCAAGGCGCTGCACGACATTGCCAGGGTGCTGGGCGTCAACATCAGTTGGTTCTTTCCGGAATCGGAAATTGGCACGGCAGGGGAACGGCGGTATATCGTTCGCAACGCACGCCGGCGAACGCTCAATCTGGGCCTGGGAATCACCGATCAACTGTTGTGTCCGACCTTGAGCGGGGAACTCGAACTTCTTTGCAGCACCTTTGAACCCGGTGCGTCGAGTGGCGAGGAGCCCTACACCCACAGGGGGGAAGAGGCGGGGATCGTCATTTTCGGCGAACTCGACTTGTGGATTGACAACGAAAAATTTCATCTCGAAAAGGGGGATAGCTTTAATTTTCCCAGTACAACGCAGCACCGCTATCAGAATCCAGGTGAAATCGAGACCGTCGTAATCTGGGCGATCACCCCTCCGTCGTATTAAGGGGTAATTTTATCTTGTCAGAGAATTTTCCCACGCAGTCCCAGGTAGTTATTGTCGGCGGCGGCATCATCGGCTGTTCGATCGCTTATCATCTAGCCAAATTGGGCAGGAAAGATGTCGTAGTTCTAGAACGAGGTTCGCTGACCTGTGGCACGACATGGCATGCCGCAGGCCTGGTCATGCAGTTACGTGCTACCCATACAATGACCGAGCTATGCCGATATGGTGTGCGCTTGTTCGCGGCTCTGAAGGATGAAACCGGACAGGACACCGGGTTCAAACAGAATGGATCGCTTCCGGTCGCGCGCACGCCGGAGCGTCTGGCCGAAATCGCCCGAATCACTTCTCTTGGCAAGGTTTTCGATGTTGAGGCCCATATGCTTAGCCCAGCCGAGATCAAAGCCCATTTTCCGCCGCTCGACGAAAGTAGACTTGTCGGTGGCGCCTTTATCCCCGGAGATGGTCAGACCAATCCGATTGACACGACGATGGCACTTGCCAGGGGCGCACGCCAGGGCGGGGCTCGGATTATCGAAAATGTCTGCGTCACCGGCTTCGAAACCGCAAACGGGGCTGTTACTGCCGTCAACACCGACCATGGAATCATAAAATGCGAAACCGTAGTTAACTGTGCCGGAATCTGGGCGCGCAAGGTCGGGCGCATGGCGGGTGTTAATGTACCGCTTTATGCCGCTGAACATATGTACGTGACGGCGGAAGTCGATGTATCGATACCGGCTGACCTGCCGGTACTTCGTGATACCGATGGATATGTTTATGTCAAGGAAGATGCCGGGAAATTACTTGTCGGTGCTTTCGAGCCGAATGCCAAACCATTGCCGTTAAGTTCGTTACCCGAAAAATTCGAATTCGGCGAGTTACAGGAGGATTGGGATCAGTTCGAACTACCGATGACCCGGGCCATCGAGATGATCCCGATGCTCGAGAACGCCGGCATCCGGCATTTCATGAACGGCCCTGAAAGCTTTACGCCGGATAACCGTTTCATTGTCGGGGAAGCGCCGGAACTAAGGAACTTTTTCGTGGCCGCCGGATTCAATTCACAGGGCATTCTCAGTGCTGCAGGTGTCGGCAAGGTACTTGCGGAATGGATTGTCGAAGGGCAGGCGACGATGGACCTGTCGGAAATCGATATCGCGCGCTTTCACCGCTTTCAAATCAACCGCCGCTACCTGCATGATCGCACCAGCGAAAGCCTTGGGCTTCTCTATGCCATGCATTGGCCGCATCGTCAGTTTGAAACCGCTCGACCCGTACGAGAGACACCTCTCCACAGCCGCCTGGCCGGGTATAACGCCTGTTTCGGCGAAGCTGCCGGATGGGAGCGGGCCAACTGGTACGCACCCGAAGGCGTCGAACCAAAATACGTATATTCCTATCAACGTCAAAACTGGTTTGACTATGTCGGCGAAGAACATAAGGCCGTTCGCGAGAGCGTCGGCTTGTTTGATTTATCTTCGTTTGGTAAGACCGTTATTCAGGGTCGCGATGCAGAAGCCCAGCTACAACGTATCTGCGCTGCCGATATGGCGGTACCCGTCGGCAAGATAATCTATACCCAGTTTCTCAATCAACGTGGCGGCATCGAAGCCGACCTGACGGTGACGCGCCTGGCCGAAGACAGATACATGGCCGTTACCGCAGCTGCGTCACAGGGCCGAGATTTTAACTGGATCCGCCGTCACCTCGACGATAACGCCTTCGTTACCATGGAGGATGTCACCTCCGCATACGGCGTGCTTTCGGTAATGGGACCAAACGCCCGGCGGTTATTATCGCGGTTATCAGACACCGACTTTTCCAACCAGTCGTTTCCCTTCGGCACTTGCCAGGAAATTGAAATTGGTTACGCGAAAGTCTATGCCCTGCGCATCACTTATGTCGGGGAGCTTGGATGGGAGCTTTATTTGCCGACCGAATTTACCGGCCCCGTTTTCGATCTCCTGATGGCAGAAGGTGCTGAACTGGGGCTTCGCCTCGCTGGATACCATGCCCTGGATTCGTTGCGTAGCGAAAAGGGTTACCGTCACTGGGGACATGATATCTCGCCGGCAGACACACCGCTCGAGGCGGGATTGGGTTTTGCAGTGTCCTTCAAGAAAAGCGATGACTTCATCGGGCGCAAAGCCCTGGAGCAGCAAAAAGTAACCGGCCTGAACCGACGTCTGTTGCATTTCCTGATGGATCACCCCGATCCGATCCTGCTCCATGACGAACCGGTTTTCAGGAACGGGGAACTGGTTGGCATGACAACCTCCGGGTCCTTTGGCTACTCGCTCGGGCGGTCGGTGGGCATGGGGTATATCAATATGCCCGAAGGTGCCGACAAGGCGTGGTTCGAGGAAGCTTCATACGAGATTGAGCTGTCAGGCGAGCGTTTTGCCGCCAGGGCCAGCGTCCGCCCCTTTTTCGATCCGGCGAACGAACGGGTGAAATGCCAGGCAATATGAAAATCAAGCAGAAAATACGTGGAGAACAAAATGACTGTTATTAAAGAATTTACACGCTTAAGCGGGTCCTATTTCATCAATGGACAACACCAGAAGAGCGATAGCGGCACATCCTACGATGTTGTGGACCCGGCAACCGAAGATGTTATCGGTCAGATTGCCAACTGTAACGACACCGAAGTCGCCGAGGTAATTAACGCGGCAAATACGGCTCAAAAGAAATGGGCAGCGATGAATGGCCTTACACGAGCGGAGCTGATGCACGAAGTTGCCGTAAAGATGCGAAATATGACGCCTGTCCTGGCAGAGATGCTAACCCGCGAGATGGGCAAGCCCTACAAGGAAACGGCCGACGAAGTCGCCTGGTCGGCGAGCGCCATCGATTATTATGCCGAGGTTGGCAGACACGATTGTGGACGCGTTCTGGGCTCGCCGGTGGACGATCAATTCCATTATACGCTCAAGGAACCCATGGGCGTGGTTGTCAGCATCATGCCATTCAATTTTCCGTTTGTGTTGTTGTGCTGGGAAGCCGCCGCTGCTATCGCCGCCGGAAATTCAGTCATCGTCAAACCTTCGGAATTGACGACCTTGACGACCCTGAAATTTATGGAAGCGTTCGATGCCCTGCCTGAGGGAGTGATGCAATGCGTCAGCGGCACCGGGGCGGTTGGCAAGCAGCTGGTCGAAAGCCCCGACACGCATATGGTGGCGTTTACCGGTGGCGTGGAAACCGGGCGTATCGTCGCCAGGGGCTGTGCCGAAACCTTCAAGCCCTGCCTGATCGAAGCCTCGGGCAACGATGCCTTTATCGTCATGCCATCGGCGCCTCTGGATGTTGCTGTGCAAGCCGCTTTGTTCGCGGCCAATCTGAATTGTGGGCAAGTCTGTACCTCGGCAGAACGGTTTTTCGTACATCAGGACATCCACGATGCCTTCGTACAAAAGTTGGTAGAGGAAACCGGGAAACTTCGCATCGGCAACGGCCTCGACAAAGTCGATATCGGGCCGATGGTAAGTGAAAAAGAACGCCACCGCTTCGAAGCGGTACTTGCCCGTGCGGTCGAGCAGGGAGGCAAAATTGCCTGCGGCGGCAAACGCCCGGCAGGGTTCGACAAAGGCTGGTTTATAGAGCCATCGGTGCTGACGGACCTGACACCTGATATGGATATTCTGAACGCGGAAAGCTTTGGGCCGAGCGCGCCTATTTGCCGTGTAGCAAGTTTTGACGAGGCTATCGAGCAGGCCAATGCTTCTTCATATGGACTTGGTGCGAGTATATACACGACGGACCTGAATGAAAGCATGCGTGCCGCCGCTGAGATCGTCGTCGGCATGGTCTGGGTCAACGCACCATTGCTGGACAACGATGCCGGTCCTTTCGGTGGACGCAAACTCTCGGGTATCGGCCGACAGCTGGGTGCGGAAGGGCTTGACACCTTCCGACACACCAAGCTGGTCATGGTTGACCCGGCATGTAACGCACAGGATTTCTGGTGGTTCCCGTACCAGAACGCGGAGGCTTTTTCGGGAAATGACAAATAACTGACAAACTTAAACGATTGCGAGGAAGGAGAATATTATGTCTTTAAATACATTACCGCCGGAACTTGAGCGGCGAATATTGGAGTTAGAAAACCCTGAGAACCAGGGTGAAGGGTTTACTGGTACTGACTGGGTATGGCTGATAATACTCGGTGTTATCGGGCCAATTTTATTACTGATTTGGGGGTGGAACTGATGGCTGAAAACAATCAATCGCACGATACGGTCGACGAAAGCGCCTGGCCGCTATTAAAGTCCGAAAGAACCTGGGGTCAATTCGAATTAGGGGTCGTACTTCTCGTCGCCGCATCGGCGACATGGGTTTACATCATCGGCGAATATGCCGGCTATTACCTCAACTTCAAAATGGGTTTTGCTGCTATGACGGCAGGATCAATGATCGGCATGTTCCTTGTCACCGTTGCCGTGGTTCCGAGCTCAACCAAATACGGTATTGATTCGATTTCATCGTCCAAACCGCAATTCGGTAACCGCGGCTGGATGATAACCGTGTTTCTTCAATACGCTTCAATCATTGGCTGGAATTCGCTACTACTTATCTTTTTTGGCAAATCCGTCTCGCAGCTTTTAACGACCTTAGGCATTGTCGGGGAAGGTGGTGCGGCATGGGTGGTACCGGTATCGACGGCGATCGCTGGTGCCATTGTCTATGGTGTCCTGCTGAAAGGTGCGTCCGGAATTGAACGGATTTCTAAAATTCTGTTCCTCTTCATTATCGGCGTCGGCGTATGGATGATTTATATGTTGATGACCCACCAGAGCGATGCTATCGCGGTGGCCAAACCAGCTTATGCATCGGGCAGCCTGATGTGGGATTACACCACGGGCATCGAGATTGGCATCGTTAGCCTGTTGTCCTGGTGGCCCTATATAGGCGCCATGGTGCGGGTCGCTCCTAATGCGCATACCGCAACCTTGCCGTCAATGCTCGGAATGGGTCTTCCGGTTCCAATTCTCAGCGTGATTGGCCTTGCCGCCATACTGGCGCTCGAAACCTCGGACCCTTCGGCCTGGTTGGTGCAACTCGGCGGGCCTGGCTATGGATCTATCGCACTTCTATTCGTGATTGCCGCCAATTTAGGAACTGCTGTTATCGGTGTTTATGCTTCAGCTATCGGTCTCAAGCACATCCCCGTAGTCAGCAAGATGCCATGGAATACAACAGTTCTTCTGGGCATCGTACCAGTAGCGCTCATCGGTATCTTCATTCCTGATCTGTTCTTCAACAATTTTGGAACATTTCTGGCTTTTATCGGCGTTTTCTTCGCGCCGCTGGTGGCCATCCAGATTGTTGATTATTTCATCCTGCGCAAGCAGATTCTCAGCATTCGCGCCATTTACGACAATTCGGAGGATTCCGATTATGCCTATTGGGGTGGATTCAACCCGGCCGCGATCGTGGCAATGATTGCGGGTTTCTTTACCTATATCTATCTTTTGAACCCGCTGACCTATGAGAGCCAGTCTCCGTATGAAATCCTGACAGCCTCGTTGCCAACGGCATTTGTCGGCGGCCTTGTCTACTTCATCGTCACCAAGGTTGTCGTTCAGCCCGCCAAACGCGGAGGGTATTAAATCTCTCCACCCGAAGGTCGGAAGGGTAAGATAAAGCCCTGCCGGCCCTCGGGTGGCGTTATATAGATGATTATTAAAAAAGAAGAACCGCAGTACAGAAAAAACCATTAGAGATATTCGACCGAGGAGAAATATCAAACTATCCGACTGGTTGAATCATCTAACCTATCCCACAGACAAACGCTCAGACGGCTTGATATCCACCGCTCCACTTTCTATAACTGGCCCCCCTGGACACACCCGATCTCCCATCGCGTGAATGAACTGTGGCAGACCGATTTCACCTATTTCAAGATCATCGGCTGGAGCTGGTATTACCCTTCCACGGTACTGGCTGATGTGTATTCTGGGCGTGGTGAGGAAATATTGAATCGGAGACAAGCGATTAAATTAAACACCTTGGCCATGCGTCGAAAGATGTACTACGATAACCAGAATAATTTAAACCTGTCGAGCTGAAGTGTCTCTTAGACCGGAACGACATTTGGCCAACTTAGTTTGGCGATGTACAGGCAAATAGTAAAATTTTTTAATTCTCTGTCTTACTGATGAATCTAGATAAAACATTAATAAAGCCCAGTCAAAACAAGGTTCTGCAAGAATCTCAAAAGAGCAATCACACCCCAATGATGCAACAGTACCTGCGCATCAAGGCTGAGCACGCCGATACATTGATGTTTTATCGCATGGGTGATTTTTATG
>CAZJEJ010000123.1:0-4441 GCA_964544945.1 uncultured Gammaproteobacteria bacterium
TATGACTTTCCGGGTTCGACTATGATCAGGTTATCGCGGATTCCTTTTTTTGCCAATGCCTCGGCTGTTTTTACCGCTGCCTGGCGATTCTCATGGCCAGCTATGTAGACCATGATTCCGAGGTATTCCTTCTCCAGGCTAGATCTTAATTCGCCCTTGATATTTTTGGCCGAGTAGCGGCCACTGACTTCGAGCGCCCGGGCTTTATTCTTGAAAGGACCGATCGTAAGACATAGCTGGTTATCGACAATCGCTTCGCTAACCTGTGCTCCTGTTGTTTTAACCTGACTACTGTTTGCCGGGGCACCGGGCGAATCGGATTCGACTGGTTCGTCCAGCAAACGCAATTCCTCGGCCACCGGTATTACCTTGTTTTTAGCGACTAGTTGCTCGTAGGGAACCAGCCATTGTACTAACCCAAAGGCTATATTGACGATTAACAGGAGGCTAAAAAATACTTTCATGATTTGATCAAAGGATCCCCTTGGCTTTCCAACTGTCGACGCATTCCCTGAAACACCAGGTCGGGGACTAATCGATTTTCGCGACCAAGGCGTTTACACAGGTAACTGCCACTGCCCCCGGTTACGATCAAAGCCGCATTGGAGGCCAGACGCCCGAACCAGCGATCCAGAATTTCTGCAACAGTACTCGTATCGGTTGTCTGGTAGTCTATATTAATACAGGCTTCGGTAAAACATCCCGGATCATCGGTGTGAATAATTTCCGCATGATCGAAATCTACCCTTCGCATGATTCGCTTAAACTTGTCAATAGAGGTATCAAATCCTGGTAATATAGCGCCGCCCAAATGCTGCCCATCGGCCCGCAGCAGGTCGATCGTAATCGCGCTACCGACATCGACGATGATCGCATCCTGTTGCACCAACCCCGCTGTACCCAGCAAGCCTAACCAGCGGTCAACACCCAGACTCGTTGGCTCTGGATAGCCATTTGTCACGCCAGAACAAGTTTGTTTTGCGACTAGCCTGAGTAAACTCGACGCGTTAAAAAACCCCTCGAGTAAACCGTTAATTTCAGCCTCGACCCGGGTATCCTGTACCGAAGAAAAATAACATCGCTCGGCCCTGATTTGAGATAAGCAGGTCTTCAGGCGGCCTTGCCACCCTGCTCGAAAGCGGCATACAAAAGCCAGGCGTAGCTCCCTGTTATCCCGCCACTGGCCCTTGATCGCGCTATTACCTATATCGAGTAAAAGCATCAACCCATACCCCGAAGCGATATTTCGGCGGCTGAAAATGTTAAACGCCCCTGCTCGCTGTCGAGTTGTAACTGGCCGCTGGAATTGACGCCCGCATTTATTCCGCAAATCGATTGTTCGGCCGTAGTGGCGCAAATGTCCTGACCGCACAGTGCATCATGGGCATCGAATTCATCGATTAGCCAGGGAATACTGGATTCATCAAAATCATCGATCATTGATACTACCTGCTTGATCGCTTCGAGCAGTATGGCATCGCGCGGTATCTCCTGGTCGTTAATCAGGCCGATGCTGGTCGCAGCCTGTGGAATGACAGCCAGATCGTCGGCACTCATCGCCACGTTGATACCAAAACCGATCGCCAGAAAATACTCCGCTTCGCTTACCGGCCTCGATTCGATCAGGATACCCCCGAGCTTTTGTTGCTGAAAATACAAATCGTTGGGCCACTTTATTTGCACACCCGTGACACCACAAACATCGAGCGACCGGCACAGCGCGATTCCAGTAAGAATACTCAGTAGGCCAAGCGTACTGGCCTGAATAGACTTGAGCATACCGATGGTGCAATAAATATTCCTCGCAAACGGCGATACCCACTGCTTCCCACGCCGGCCCTTTCCCTCGGTCTGCATTTCGGCAAGCGCAATACAGGGTCGATGACTCTGGTCGAAGAAGTCGATTGCATCGGTGTTGGTTGAACGGGTCACCTGCTGATAGTGATATTTAAACCGGTCACCAAAAAATGCGGTCAGTCGAGTCTGGATTTGTTGTACATCGATCAGCTCGTGGTTCAAGGTGTCACCGTCCTTTCAGCCAGGCTCGGCGATGTTGACTGTGCTTTTGGGTTGGCACCAGCTCGATAGTTTTATTTTGAGCGGGCGCCAGGCTCAGCTCGAAGCGATGCAACTCGTCGCGCCTGAAAGCATGTACTGTCCATCGCTCACCGGTTTGTGCCAGTTTGAGCTGCTGCTCGACCTGGGTGAGGGTTTGTTTGAGACCATTCACGGCGACTATCGTATCCTCGGCCGACAACCCGGCCAATTGCGCCGCGCCCCCTTCGTCGACGCGTAAAATCTCCAGGCAGCCTTCGCGTTCTTTCAGGAAGGCGCCAAGCTCGACCTTTGGCAACGGATCTTTCTCCGGTTTACCGCCTTTATCCTTCTGATTGGCTGCCGGGCGTCGCAGCACATCGATTCCAACGACTGCCATCAATTCATCCAGGGGTAGTTCGCCAGTCGTATCTATCAGGTGGTGCATAAAATTCAGCAGGTTGTTATCGACCAGAGAACACACCAGGTTCTGGATGGTATCGACTTCTACGCCTGCTCCTGTATCGCACCAGTTCATCCACAATTGTCTCATCACATCATCCAGGCTGACACTCGAATCGCTCAACTCGCGCATTTTCAAATCGATACACAGCGCAATCAACGCACCCTTGGCGTAATAGCTGACAATCGCATTCTGGGCGTTTTCATCCTGCTGGTAAAATTTGGTCCAGGTATTGAAACTCGACTCAGCCGCCGATTGCCGGGTCCGCCCCAGCCCGCGTTGAATCCGGGTCATGGTTTGCGCCAGCAATTCCAGGTAAGAGGTTTCATCGATCAGGCCACATCGAACCAGCGCGAGATCATCGTAATACGAGGTGATTCCCTCGAACGCCCAGAGTAATTCGCTGTAGACTTCCCGTTGCAGGGCATAGGGCTGGTATGCAGCAGGCTTGATACGTTTAACATTCCAGGTATGGAAGTACTCGTGGCTGCACAGGCCGAGAAACGCCCGGTATGACTCGCTCGCCTCTTTTTGGCCCGGTTGCGGCAAACTATCCCGACTACAGATCAGGCTGGTGCTCGAACGATGCTCCAGCCCCCCGTAGCCATCACCCACGATCATCACCAGGAACTGGTAAGTGTCTATTGGGGCTGGCTCGCCGAAGAACCGAATATGGTGCTCGCAAACTGATTTAAGATCCCGCGTGAGCCTGGCTTCATCGCAATGGTACTGACCGCTCAGGATGATGTCGTGAGGCACGCCACAGGCTTCGAAATGAATCTGGCCAAACTCGCCCATCTCTACCGGATGATCGATTAATTCGTCATAATTTTCCGCACGATATAGACCAAACCCGAAGGGTTCGGCGTTTACGGGTTTCAGGGTTGTCGCCAACTTCCACTTTTTACAATAGTCGGTCGATGGTTTTCCGATTAGCACCTCGCAAGCCGTATCGGACTGACCGGGCACTTCAAGAAATACGCTGGTGCCGTTGTAATAACCATGGGTATGATCAAGATGAGCGCCGCGCACAGACAGGTCCCTGGCATACACCAGGTACTCGACCCGAAGCGCCTGACTGCAGGGGGCAATTTGCCAGCTGGACTTATCGAGCTGCGTGACACATAACTGTTCCTCGCCGCAGTAAACCTCCAGCTTGATGAGGTTTTTGGCAAAATCTCGAATCATGTAGCTACCCGGTATCCAGTTGGGCAGGCGCAGGCATTGACCATCCGGATGCGGATTTTCTATCAGTATCTGGACATTAAAATAATGCGTGGCCGGATCCAGGCTGGTAATTTGATAACGAATCATGAAAGTACGGGCTACCTGCCTTTAAAAAGGTGCGCAGTGTAGCATTTTGATACCATTTTTAATCGTTTCTGTTCACCGCCCTGCGTTGGCTATAATGGGAAGCTATGAACCAGCTAATACCACTTTTAAACCGGCACTCGACGCCCGCTAAAGCATTAATCGATCCAGCGCCAGATGATGCACAATTGAAACGCATCCTGCAGATTGCGATGAGCGCCCCCGACCATGGGAGGATTCATCCCTACCGCTTTATTACTATTCGAGGCGACGCACGATATGAATTGTCGGAAGTATTTGGTAAAGCCGTGAGCAAGCGCGACCCGGATGTGAGTGAGGTGACTCTCAAAAAGCAGCAAGACAAGCCCCTGCGATCACCACTGATCGTCGTCGTCGTGGCCAGCCTGATCGAGAGCGAAAAAATCCCGAAAATCGAACAAATGCTTTGCGCGGGCGCTGCCGCACACAATATTCTACTGGCAAGCAATGCGATGGGCTTCGGATCGATCTGGTTAACCGGGGATAACGCCTACGACAACTCTGTTTTCGAGGCCCTGGGTCTCGCTACCAATGAAAAAATCATTGGCTTTATTTACCTCGGCACGGAAAAAATAAAGCTAGACCACCCGCAAG
>CAZJEJ010000123.1:4541-7226 GCA_964544945.1 uncultured Gammaproteobacteria bacterium
TATTTAAGCTGCTGACAATTCAGCTTTCCCGGCGGATCGGTTAGAATGCCGCGATTAGATTATTCAGTAATACATATTAAATGTCAGATTCCGTAAGTGTCGGCACCGACACCACCAATTTCATTCGCGATGCAATTACCGCAGATATTGCCAGTGGCAAAACGCAGAAGGTCATCACCCGGTTCCCCCCCGAACCCAATGGCTATTTGCACATTGGCCATGCCAAGTCGATTTGCCTCAATTTTGGTGTCGCACGTGATTTCGGCGGTTATTGCAACCTGCGTTTTGACGACACTAATCCCGAAAAAGAAAATGTAGAATACGTCAACGCGATTCGTAAAGACGTCGAGTGGCTCGGATTTAACTGGCACAGCAATCCGTTCGCATCCGATTATTTCGATCAGCTATACGCTTACGCACTGCAATTGATCGACCAGGGCGATGCCTACGTGGATAGCCAGAGCGCCGATCAAATCCGGGAAAGC
This sequence comes from uncultured Gammaproteobacteria bacterium, assembly GCA_964544945.1. Lineage (GTDB taxonomy): Bacteria > Pseudomonadota > Gammaproteobacteria. The sequence goes on from CAZJEJ010000123.1 coordinate 5,027, forward strand.
CGTGGCACACTCACCGAGCCGGGTATCGCCAGTCCGTATCGCGACCGTCCGGTAGAAGAGAGCCGACGCCTGTTCGAGGAAATGAGGGCCGGCAAATACGACGACGGCGAACACGTACTGCGGGTAAAAATTGATCTGAGCTCAGGCAATATCAACCTGCGGGACCCGGTCATTTACCGCATTCGCCATGTCGTGCATCACAATACCGGCGATAAATGGTGTATCTACCCACTGTACGATTTTACCCATGGGTTATCCGACGCGATCGAGGGAGTGACTCATTCGCTATGTACACTCGAGTTCGAAGACCATCGTCCACTGTACGACTGGATTCTTGAAAAAGTAAATCCATCCTTTCATCCGCGGCAGATCGAATTTTCGCGTTTGCAACTCGAATATTCCTTAACCAGCAAGCGCAAACTCAATCAGCTGGTTGAAGGCGGGCACGTCAATGGATGGGACGACCCCCGCATGCTGACACTCTCCGGTATGCGCCGTCGCGGGTATACCCCGGAGTCGATCGTCAGCTTTTGTAATATGATTGGCGTCACCAAGAAAGACGCCACGATTGAAATGGGGGTACTGGAAAACGCCCTGCGCGATGATCTCAACACGCGCGCCGAACGGCGTATGGCGGTAATCAGGCCTTTGAAAGTGGTAATTGAGAATTATCCTGATGATCAGGAGGAATGGGTCACCGCCAAAAACCACCCGCAAAACCCCGATTACGGCACGCGGGAAATTCCATTCTCGAAAGAAATTTATATCGAGCGTGACGACTTCATGGAAGATGCACCAAAGAAATTTTTCCGCTTAAGCCCGGGTCGCGAAGTCAGACTTCGGTTTGCCTACTACATCACCTGCAAGAAAGTCATCAGAAACGCGGAGGGCAATATAGAATCACTGGTTTGTACCTACGATCCGGAAAGTCGCGGTGGCAATACCGCCGATGGTCGCAAGGTGAAAGGTACTATCCATTGGGTCAGCGCGACCCGCGCGATTCGGGCAACAGTCAACCTGTACGACCGGCTCTTTACCACCACCAATCCAGGCGCCGTGGCGGATTTCGTATCGGTGCTCAACCCGAATTCCAATATGGCTATCGATGATGCGATGTTCGAACCGGCTATCGAGTTGAGTGGCAATTCAATTGCATACCAGTTCGAACGCCTCGGCTATTTTATCAGCGACACTGGATCGACCCGGGAGCATCCCGTTTTCAACCGAACCATGAGCTTGCGCGATACCTGGGCGAAAATTGATCGTTAGTCACCCCGTTGAAAAAGCCTGCTATTCAAATTCTGATCGAACTGTTATCGCATTGCTCGATCAAGACCCAGTATCGGATCGGTGACCTGTTAAGTTTTTTTGTTAATCGAATTCCAAACCAGATTTCCACCCTGGCCGATAAAAACATTCGGCTATGCCTCGGTGAATTGACTCGCACCGACCAGGGGATCCTGAAAAAAGATGCTATTCGCCATACCTGTTATTCGCTCACCGAATTAGCTGCTATCTGGTGCTGGCCCGTGGATAAAATACTGGCCAGGGTCGAAACAGAAAATGTATGCGATCAATTTACCAACTCAGGCAAAGGCAGAATCGTCATAGCGCCGCACCTGGGTAGCTGGGAATTGCTCAATATCTGGCTGTCCAGCAAGACCCGGTTGTGGAGCCTTTATAAACCTCAGAAAAATCCGGCAATGGATCAGTTTATCCTGCGAGCACGCTGCCGCAATGGAGCCCAGCTGGTGCCAATCGATGCTTCGGGCTTGCGCAAGGTAATCAAAGGAATAAAACAGGGTGACACGATCATGGTTTTACCCGATCAAAAGCCACGCGCCGGGCGGGCGCAGATTGATTCATATTTTTTCGGGCACCTGGCGCCGACCACACCGCTGGTGAGAAATTTTTGCCTTAAAGAAAACTGCGACGTATTCATCGCGGTGATGTATCGCCGGCAATCGGACAACACCTTCGGGCTGAGTATCGAACCACTGGCCCGCGACAGGCTGGCAGCAAGCGAACACGAAAGTGCCCAGTATCTTAACGATGAAATCGAAAAGATGGTCAAGGCACACGTTGAGCAATATCAGTGGGGCTATGAAAGATTTGCGCATTCCGAGTATGAGTCACTGTGACCACTCTCATGACCCATTTCTCTGAGAATAACAGGCACTAATATTGTGCTAAAGTCCCG
>CAZJEJ010000124.1:0-7079 GCA_964544945.1 uncultured Gammaproteobacteria bacterium
CCTCCGATTTAAACGATTTATACCGACGAGTGATCAACCGCAACAATCGCCTCAAACGATTGCTCGAACTCAACGCGCCTGACATTATTGTGCGCAACGAAAAACGCATGCTGCAGGAATCGGTCGATGCACTGCTTGATAATGGTCGTCGCGGTCGTGCAATTACCGGCACCAACAAGCGCCCATTGAAATCCCTGTCGGACATGATCAAGGGTAAGCAGGGTCGTTTTCGTCAAAACCTGCTGGGCAAGCGTGTGGACTACTCAGGCCGTTCGGTCATAGTCGTTGGTCCAGCCCTGAAATTGCACCAGTGCGGGTTGCCTAAAAAGATGGCGCTCGAACTATTTAAACCGTTTATTTTTAGCAAGTTACAATTACGTGGGCTCGCAACCACGATCAAGGCAGCGAAGAAGCTGGTCGAGAGTGAAGTAACGGAAGTCTGGGATATCCTCGAAGAAGTCATTCGTGAGCACCCGATCATGCTCAACCGCGCTCCGACATTGCATCGTCTCGGTATTCAGGCCTTCGAACCAATCCTGATCGAAGGCAAGGCGATTCAATTGCACCCACTGGTTTGTACCGCGTTCAATGCTGATTTCGACGGTGACCAGATGGCGGTACACGTACCGCTGTCGATCGAAGCGCAACTCGAAGTACGCACGTTGATGATGTCAACCAACAACATTCTATCTCCGGCGAATGGTAAGCCGATTATCGTACCAACGCAGGATATCATCCTCGGTCTTTATTACATGACGCGTGAGAAAATCAATGTTCAGGGTGAAGGTATGGTATTCGCTGATGCCAAGGAAGCGGAGCGCGCCTATAACACCAAAGCAGTTGAATTGCAGGCGCGTATAAAATGCCGTGTGATCAATTACGAGCGTGACGAAGAGGGCAACAATGTTCCAGTCAGAAAACTGGTCGATACTACGGTGGGACGTGCAATCCTTGGTGAATTGCTGCCTGAAGGCCTGTCCTTCGACCTTGTTAATAGTACACAGGATAAAAAGAATGTTTCCAGCTTAATCGATACTTGCTATCGCCTCGTGGGCCTCAAAGAAACCGTGATTCTCGCTGACCAGCTAATGTATCTCGGGTATCGCTATGCCACCAAATCGGGTATTTCCATTGGCGTTAACGATATGATCATACCGGAAAACAAGACTGACCTGATCCGCAGTGCGGAAGACGAGATTAAGGGCATTGAAAAACAATGGGCAACCGGTCTGGTTACTTCTGGAGAACGCTACAACAAGGTAGTCGATATCTGGTCGCATGCCAACGACAAGGTCGCACGCGCGATGATGAACGAAATAGGCAAGGAAACCGTAATTGACGCTGAAGGCAACGAAGTGGTGCAGGATTCATTCAACTCGATATTCGTGATGGCGGATTCGGGTGCAAGGGGGTCTCCTGCGCAAATCAGGCAACTCGCCGGCATGCGTGGTCTGATGGCGAAACCGGATGGGTCTATCATCGAAAACGCCATTACCGCAAACTTTCGCGAGGGTCTCGACGTACTACAGTACTTTATCTCCACGCACGGTGCGCGTAAGGGACTGGCTGATACCGCGCTAAAAACCGCAAACTCCGGGTACCTGACGCGTCGACTGGTCGATGTTTCGCAGGATCTGGTGGTCAATATGGATGACTGTGGCACCGAACAGGGTATCGAGTTGCGCCCGGTGATCGAGGGCGGTGATATTGTCGTCGAACTCGGCGAGCGTGTCCTGGGTCGTGTAATCCAGCAGGATCTGGAAGACGAGAAGGGCAATATCGTGATCGAGCGCGGTACCTTGCTCGAAGAAAGTGAGGTCGAGTTGATTAATGAACTTGGTATCGATGATATTATGGTTCGATCAGCGGTAACCTGCGAAGCGCGCCATGGTTTGTGCGTTAAATGTTACGGACGCGAACTCGCACGCGGGCACATCGTCGGCAAGGGTGAAGCGATCGGCGTCATTGCCGCACAGTCTATCGGTGAACCCGGTACGCAGTTAACCATGCGGACATTCCATATTGGTGGGGCAGCGAGCAGCTCGGCGTCGGTCAATAGTATCGAGGTCAAGAATAGCGGTACTATCAACTTCCACAACGTCAAGGTGGTCAAAAATTCCTCCAGGAAACTGGTTGCGGTATCACGCTCTGGCGAAGTTGGTATTACCGACGCCAGCGGGCGCGAGAAGGAAAGGTACAAAATTCCCTATGGTTCGGTATTCGAAGTCAAAAATGAAAATCAGGTCAAATCTGGGCAGACAGTGGCAACCTGGGACCCGCATATGCACCCGGTGATAACCGAGGTAGCGGGCAAGGTCAAGTTTTCCGATTTTGTCGAAGCGGTCACGGTTCAGCATAAAGTTGATGAAATGACCGGATTGACTTCGATCGAGGTAATGGATGACTCGATTCGCTCCAATGTCGGTAAAGAATTGCGCCCGACCATCGAACTGATCGACGGCAAAGGTAAGCCACTGTGTTACGCGGGCACCAATATTCCGGCGCACTATATGTTGCCAGGCGGGGCATTTGTCAACGTCGAAGACGGCGTATCGATCAAGGTCGGCGATGTCCTCGCCAGGATTCCGCAGGAATCATCCAAGAATCGTGATATCACGGGCGGTTTGCCACGCGTTGCAGACCTCTTCGAGGCGAGAAAACCGAAGGAGCCGGCAATCCTGTCGGAAATGACCGGTACGGTCTCCTATGGCAAGGAAACCAAGGGCAAGAAACGTCTGGTTATTACCAGCAGTGAAGGCGAGTCGATAGAAACCCTGATTCCCAAGTTTCGTCACATCAATGTATTCGAAGGCGAGCACGTGGATAAGGGCGAAGTACTGGTCGACGGAGAGTTCGATTCGCACGATATTGTACGAATCAAGGGCTTGAAAGATTTGACCAATTACATGGTCAGTGAAGTCCAGGACGTCTACCGTTTACAGGGTGTCGCGATCAACGACAAGCACATCGAAGTGATCGTGCGCCAGATGCTACGCAAGGTCACCATAATCGATGGTGGCGATACCCGCCTGTTACGGGGCGACCAGGTAGACAAGGCACGCGTTCTCGATATTAACGACAAGACCATCGCGATGAATAAGAAACCCGCAACATTCGCACAGGATCTGCTGGGTATCACCAAGGCGTCGTTGGTTACCGAGTCGTTTATATCTGCGGCCTCGTTTCAGGAAACCACGCGCGTACTTACCGAGGCAGCTGTTAAAGGTGGCAGGGATGATTTGCGCGGGCTCAAGGAAAATGTCATCGTCGGCCGCCTGATCCCGGCCGGTACAGGACAATCTTATCACGAAGAACGTCGGCTGAGTCGCCTGCAACCCACCATGCCGATAATGCCGATAATGCCCGAACTCGGGGGTGAAGAAACACCTGCCGAGGTGCCCGTAGAAACAGCTGTCGAGGCACCGGTCGAAGTACCCGCCGAGGAAGTCCCGGGGGAAGTGACAACAACTTCCGAGTGAGGTTGATTCCACTCCCCGATCACGATGGTACAGGGAGGTACCATGCATCCCGGTGATCATTCCTTTACGACCCGAATCACCCGGATCTAAGGCTTTGATTTGTAATAATTTATTGTTAATCCAGGAGAGATTCTGGCCGCAGGCGCGTGGCAGTGCGAAAATCATTGCACATTGAACCTGTCTAGCGGTTGACAGCAAGCGGTTTCGCCCCTAGAATTCCGCCCCCTGACAGCAGGCTATACATTGATTATGTATGGCCTGTCGTCCATTGAATATTGGGAAATAAACAGTCTGCTCGCAGGAGAGTTGAATAGATGGCAACCGTTAACCAGTTGGTACGAAAACCGCGTCAATCCAGGCGCTCGAAGAGTAACGTACCCGCGCTAGAGGCGTCACCACAAAAACGTGGCGTGTGTACTCGTGTATACACCACGACCCCGAAGAAGCCTAACTCTGCACTCAGAAAAGTGGCTCGTGTACGTCTGACAACTGGTTACGAGGTAGCTTCCTACATTGGTGGAGAGGGTCACAATTTACAGGAGCACTCGGTGGTTTTAGTGCGTGGTGGCCGTGTCAAGGACTTACCTGGTGTGCGTTACCACGTGGTTCGTGGCAGTCTCGATACCCAGGGCGTACCGACTCGTCGCCAGGGCCGATCTAAATATGGCGCCAAGCGCCCCAAGTCGTAAGCCGCAGGTACAAATTGAATGCCAAGACGTAGAGAAGTCCCTAAAAGAGTAATTTTGCCAGACCCGAAATTTGGCGATCTGCAAATCGCAAAATTTATCAACATGATCATGCGCAGCGGTAAGAAGTCGACCGCGGAAAAGATCATGTACTTTGCGCTCGATAACGTGGCGCAAAAAAGCAGTATAGATTCGGTGGAATTGATGGAAAAGGCACTGGAAAATGTGCGCCCGATGGTCGAGGTCAAGTCTCGTCGAGTGGGCGGTGCCACTTACCAGGTACCAATCGAGGTCCGCGTTTCGCGGCGCAATACGCTGGCGATGCGCTGGTTGATCGAAGCGGCGCAAAAGCGTGGCGAAAAAACAATGGCGCAGAAACTGGCCGGAGAATTACTGGATGCGTCGGAGAGTAAAGGTTCGGCGGTGAAAAGGCGTGAAGATACTCACCGGATGGCTGAAGCGAATAAAGCATTTGCTCACTTCCGCTGGTAGTAACAGGAGGCGCTGATCAATTCATGAATCAACAGTTGCAAGTTAAAATGAGCCAATTCTTCGTTGCAAACCTTACGAATAGAATGACTATTCGCTGCGATTTGCGCCTCGACTCGAATCATTTTAACGGTGCACCTGAATGACTCAGAACTGATCAGAGGCTCCTTAAAGACACAGGAAATACGGTGGCTCGGACGACCCCGATCACAAGGTATCGAAATATCGGTATTGTCGCGCATATCGATGCTGGTAAGACGACCACTACAGAGCGCATACTGTTTTATACGGGTGTCTCTCACAAAATAGGCGAGGTGCACGACGGCGCCGCGGTGATGGACTGGATGGAACAGGAGCAGGAGCGAGGTATTACTATTACCTCGGCAGCAACAACCTGTTTCTGGAAAGGCATGGATGGGCAATTTGAGCAGCACCGGATCAATATTATTGATACGCCTGGTCATGTCGATTTTACCATCGAGGTAGAGCGTTCGTTGCGCGTACTGGATGGTGCCTGCGCGGTCTTTTGTTCGGTAGGCGGGGTTGAGCCGCAATCCGAAACGGTATGGCGTCAGGCAAACAGGTACCACGTGCCGCGCATGGCCTTCATCAACAAGATGGACCGCGCCGGAGCTGATTTTTTACGCGTAGTGGGCCAGATTAAAGACCGACTGGGCAGCAATCCGGTACCCGTTCAGTTGAATATTGGCTCGGAAGACCAATTCAGGGGCGTGGTCGATCTGGTTCACATGAAGGCGATTATCTGGGATCAGGACAACATGGGTACGACTTATGTTGAGGAAGAGGTTCCAGGCGACATGCTTGCACAATGCAGGGAATGGCGCGAGAAAATGGTGGAGGCAGCGGCCGAAGCCAATGACGAATTGATGGAAAAGTACCTCGATGAAGGTACTTTGAGCGAGGACGAGATTCACCAGGGTATACGAGAGCGTACCCTGAGTGGCGAAATCGTGCCGGTCTTGTGCGGATCAGCGTTCAAGAACAAGGGTGTCCAGGCGATGCTAGATGCGGTGATTCTTTATATGCCGTCACCGATGGACGTACCCCCGATTAAAGGGGTAGTTGGTGGCGATAAAGAAGAGGAAAGGCCAGCCGATGATAAGGCGCCTTTCGCAGCGCTTGCGTTTAAGATTGCGACCGACCCGTTTGTCGGTAATCTGACCTTTTTCCGAGTTTATTCGGGAACTATGAAGTCGGGTGACTCGGTTTTCAACACGGTGCGAGGCAAGAAGGATCGCATCGGTCGGATTTTGCAGATGCATGCGAATTCGCGGGAAGAATTAAAGGAAGTCCGGGCAGGCGATATAGCGGCTGCGGTAGGGCTCAAAGACGCCGGCACGGGAGATACGCTGTGCGACATCAATAGCAAGATATTGCTGGAGCGCATGGAGTTTCCTGATCCGGTGATATCGGTCGCGGTTGAGCCAAGAACCCAGACCGATCAGGAAAAAATGAGTACTGCGCTTGGCAAACTGGCCAAGGAAGACCCATCGTTTCGGGTACGAACAGACGAAGAGTCCGGCCAGACGATCATATCCGGCATGGGTGAATTGCACCTGGATATTATTGTAGATCGTATGAAACGCGAATTTGGTGTTGACGCGAATATCGGCAAGCCACAGGTCGCTTATCGCGAAACGATTCGTAAATCGGTCGAGCAGGAAGGCAAGTTTGTGCGCCAGACTGGTGGTCGCGGTATGTATGGACACGTTTGGTTAAAGCTGGAACCACAGGAAACCGGTGCTGGTTATGAATTTGAAAATGCGATCGTCGGTGGTGTGGTTCCGCGTGAATATGTGGCCGCGGTAAATAAGGGTGTCGCCGAGCAGATGGAAAACGGCGTGCTCGCCGGGTTTCCTCTGGTCGATATCAAGGTCACCCTGTTTGACGGGTCGTACCATGACGTTGACTCGAATGAAATGGCATTCAAGCTCGCCGGGTCGATGGCGATGCGTGAAGGCGCGTTGGCGGCAGACGCGGTACTGCTCGAACCATTGATGAAGGTAGAAGTGGTGACGCCAGAAGATTATATGGGCGATGTTATGGGAGACCTGAATCGCCGACGTGGAATCGTTGCCGGGATGGGCGATTCGACGGCCGGAAAAATAATCCGGGCCTCGGTGCCGTTAGCTGAAATGTTCGGCTATGCCACCGATTTGCGATCCGCAACACAAGGTCGCGCTACCTTTTCGATGGAGTTCGAAAAGTATGTGGAAGCACCAAAAAGTATTGCGGACGCTATTGTTAAGGGTGGCACCTGAATGCAGGTAGTAGTAAACGCGACTGGTCGCGAGATATTAAATCGAAGTATAGAAGTAATGACTTAATTTTGGATAGAGGATAGAGTCGTGTCAAAAGTAAAATTTGAAAGAAACAAGCCTCACGTGAATGTGGGTACAATCGG
>CAZJEJ010000125.1:0-6919 GCA_964544945.1 uncultured Gammaproteobacteria bacterium
AATTCATTCGACCGCCGACGTTTCGCTCACTAAACTACTATCCCAGGTTCTCTATCTCTTCGCTGCTGAGTTCACGCGCCTCTTCCGGAAGCATGACCGGGATACCATCCCTGATCGGATAAGCCAGTCGAGATACCCTCGACAGTAATTCCTGCTGTTTCTTATCGTAGACTAGTGGGCCCTTGGTGATTGGATCCACCAGGATATCGAGCAAATATTTATCCATGGTGTTTGGTCTCCAGTAGTTGTAAGAAATTATTCTGTACTTCCTGTGACAGCTCAATTGTCAGCGAAACTACCCAGACATTATCTTTCGACATCCCTTTTAGTTTCACTGCATCCTTGTGCGTAACCAGTATCGGTAACTCGGGTTTCAAATCAAGATCCTGTTGGCTGAATTCATGATGATCGGGAAATTCGTGCTCAATTGGATCTATGCCCATTTGCCTTAAACTGGCAAAGAAAAATTCAGGAAACCCGATGCCGGCAAGCGCATGAACCTGCTGTCCTTTAAATTCCGATATATGCTGACGCTGATCGGGGTTTACCAGATTCCAGACCCGACCGAGAGATTCGATCACCTGGGGACTGTCGCGATTTATTGTGATATCTACCTGTCGCAGGCGGTCTCGTGATTCACGCATCGGTCCAGCCGGAATTAGCAAACCATTACCGAACGCAACGTAGCGGCAAACAGCGATTTCGATATCCCGTCGCAGGGCATAATGCTGCAGACCGTCGTCGGATAAAATAATATCAATTTCAGGATATTTTTCCAGAATTTCTCGAGCAGCCGAGACTCGACTGGCGCCAACACCAATCGGGCAATGACATATCTCAGACATCATATTCGCTTCATCACCAACCCGGTAATCGGTCGCACCCCCGGCCAATATTTGAATTTTCTTTTCATACCCACTCTTATAACCGCGTGTCACGATAGCCGGGCGAAAGCCTTTTTCAGTTAAGAGCTGATACAGCGCAACCACGACTGGCGTTTTACCATTCCCCCCCAGGGTAATATTCCCAACCACGATAGTGGTTATCGGCAAGCGGGTCGATCGCAACAGGCCGCTGCGATATCCCAAACGTCGAATTCCAGAAGCGATATGAAATAGCAGCGATAATGGCATCAATAGAATCGCTAACGGATTCATCGACCACAGCCACCAACCCTGACGCTTTTGGCTCGACGCACTCATCCAGTGACCCAATACCGTTTTATCGAGCGCTATAGACCGATCTGGGGATTCACTCGGACCAGGTAAGCCCTGGATGTCTTCCTCGCTATCACGGAATTGCATACCGTGTAATTTTGCGTAGGTTCCAGCCTCCTTCAACAAACTGGCGTGATCGCCCTGTTCGATGAGTTTTCCCTGATCCAGAACCAAAATATAATCTGCGTGCTCGATGGTTGAAAGCCGGTGCGCGATTACCAGTGTCGTGCGATTATTCATCAAATTTTCGATAGCGTGCTGTATATGGCGCTCGGACTCGGTATCCAGTGCCGAGGTTGCCTCATCAAGAATCAGGATTGGAGCATCCTTGAGCAACGCCCGTGCTATCGCAATGCGTTGTCTCTGTCCGCCTGATAAAAGCACCCCCCGTTCGCCTACTTCGGTATCGAGCAAGTCTGGCATTTGCTCGATAAATTCCCAGGCATAGGCCTGCTTCGCGGCTTCGATAATTTCCTCATCTCCTACTTCCTGGCCGATACCGTAGGCAATATTATTTCGAATCGTATCGTTGAACAGACGCACATCCTGGCCGACATAAGCAATTTGCCGACGTAGATCCCTGAGCCGATAGTCCTGAATTCGTATGTTATCTAACAGAATTTCACCACCATCATTTTCGTATAAACGAGGTATCAGGTTAACCAGGCTTGATTTTCCACTGCCCGAACGCCCCACGATCGCCACAGTCTGATTGGGTTTGACCTCAAAATTAATATCTTTAAGAACCAGTTGTTCGTTTCCCTGATATCTCAATGCAACTTGTTTAAATGATAATTTTCCGCTGGCTCGATCGGGTAATTCATGTTGGCCGTCATCTTTTTCGCTCAGTCGCGCGATAAATTCAAAAACGCTTTCTCCCGCAGCGATACCCTTTTGAATATTCGCATTAACAGACGACAACACCCGCATCGGCGGGAGCAGCATGGTCATCGCAAATATGAAAGAAACGAAATCACCCGTTGAAATAACTCCGCGCATCGATTCCGATGTCGCGAAGGCAATAATCGACGCGAAAGCGACCGCCACGATCAATTGGATAAACGGCATACTAATCGCCTTCGTAACCGACAATTTCATGTTAAGTCTTAAATTGAACTGATTGAACCGCTCGAACCTGGCGCGTTCGTAATCTTCACCACCAAATATTTTTACAACTCGGTTAGCATCGATCACTTCCTGGGCAATTTGCGAAACGTCGCCCACCGATGTCTGTATTCTCTTGCTGATACTGCGAAAACGACCTGAAATTCGAACCACAATTAGAAAAACGATGGGACCAGCGAGCAGAAATATCAGGGTTAATTGCCAATTGAGCCAAAACATATAGCCGAGCAGTACAATAATGCGCAAACTATCCTGGATGAAAACAGTGAGCGACGACGATACCGACCCCGCAACCTGTTCAACGTCATATGTAAAGCGCGTGATGATCGAGCCAGAAGAAGACTGGTCGTATTCTTCGCTGGTCATGGTCATCAGTTTTTCAAACATTTGCTGCCGCAATGTATTGATAACCTTGCGACCTATGTAATCCATACAATAGGTACGTAAGAATATGGCGACCACGCGCACCATAAAAATGCCAACCATCGCTATCGGGATCAACCGGATCATGAACGGATCCCGGTCGATAAAGCCATCGTCCAGCATCGGCTTCATCAGGTAAGCAAACCCTGCCTCAGATGCGGCGAATATGACCATTCCTACGATTGCGACCGAAAAATAAGCCTTGTATTCAAACGCCAGTGCTAACAGTGTCCGATAGGCAGAAACACCCTTTTGATTACCAGAGATAGATTTCATCTAAAATCCGAATATGTGGCCAAGCACGAGGTCGCCTACTCTAGCGGCCTTGTCGTAGCGATGGAAACCTGGCTCAACCCGAGTTTGCCAATCACATCCATTGCAGTCACCAGTGATTGCACCGGCGACGACGCATCCGACTGGATCACAATCGGAATATCCGAACCATTCAGTGCGCGTTCTATGGCGGCCATCAATGCCGCACTCTTCTTGCTCGATAATTCGCGAGAATTGAGATAAAAACGCCCTTCGGAGTCAATCATAATATTGAGCTTCTCGGGTACACTGGTACTTTGCCGATCGCTCGCCTGGGGCAAAGATATTTTCAGTTGAGAGGTCGTATCGAAAGTGGTCGATACCATGAAAAATATCAGCAATAAAAATACCACGTCAATCAATGGAGTCAGGTTGATACTGACTTCCTCTACTGGTGTTGTGCTGATAAATTTCATTTCAGGAAAGCTTTTTACGGTCGCCTAGCAGGAACTCTACGAGTTTCATCGCCTCCTGTTCCATTCCTACCACTAGCTCGTCGATTTTTCGTTTCAAATGTCTGTGAAATATCAGGCTGGGAATGGCAACGGTTAAACCAGCCGCGGTGGTGATTAAGGCTTCGGATATACCACCGGCTAGTTGTGCAGGGTCACCGACCCCGATCGTCGTTATCGTGGTGAATACTCTGATCATGCCGATTACCGTACCCAGTAGACCTAGCAACGGGCTGATAGTCGAAATGGTGCCCAGGGTGTTCATAAATCGCTCCATTTCGTGGACTACATGGCGACCAGTCTCTTCGATACTTTCACGAATCAGGCTGCGTGGTAAATGCCGATTGATCAATCCCGCAGCTAGCACCTTACCAAGCATCGAACCATTTTCTATTTCGACGATGTGCTCATCGCTCAGGGCTTTTTTATCCATCAACTTCCAGATACCGGCGAGTAACTTTTCCGGTATCACTTTTTTTTCCCTCAGGGTCCACAATCGCTCGGCAATAATGGCTACCGCGATTATAGAACACAGCAAAATAGGGAGCATTAGCCAACCCCCTGCCTGAACCAGTTCCAGCACGTTATTTGTCTCCTATTTGAGTGCCGCACATAATACTTTAATCGAGTCGACGATGAGAAGCTTTTTGGTGGAATCAGTACCAGAGTTTCGGGTATCTTTTTCGGTGTTTTACCAGTCTGATACCATTTTTCTCACTATAAACGGTGATTGCCCCAACCTGATCGGTACGAAGTACTTCACTACCGACGCTGCGATAGACACTTAACACCCTGGGTTTGGGGAAACCCCAGCGATTACCTTTTCCAACCGAGATTAAAGCCAAATCCGGCTTGACACGACGCACGAAGCCCGGTGTTGACGAAGTAGTACTACCATGATGCGGTGCAAGCAGTATGTTGGCCGAAATACTATCTGGCCAATTATTGACCAGCCTTAATTCCTGTTCTGACTCTATATCGCCGGCGAGCAATGCATCCTGGAATCCACTGATCTTGAGAACACAGGAGCGATTATTTCGACTGATGAAAGCATCGGTTCCAGGCAGCGTTAAAAACTCGAAATCTACTCCATCCCATCGCCATGAGGGATATGCATGGCAGGATCGAACCGGAGCTTGCAGGTCGAAAGTTTCTCGTACTTCCTTCGGCGTACCGGAAACCAGTCGTGCGGTATCGTAGTCATACTTAAAACTATGGAAACCGCCACTATGATCCCTGTCTACATGGCTGATGATCATCAAATCTGGTGCCCTTATGCCCTGGTGCCTAAGGAAGGGTTTGAGCACCCAACGCCCAGCACTGTACCCCTGATCATTTCCTGGACCAAAATCGTATACAAGGCTATGGTTTCTGGTCCGTAACACAACCGAAGTACCCATACCCACATCGAGCAAAGTCAATTCATAAGCACCAAATTCCAGTGCAGGCCGATGCCAAAACAATGGCAATACCAGTAACAGGCAAGCCGGTTTCTTGCCAACACCTTTACCAGGTACCAGCAGAAGAATCAATCCAGTTGCCGATAGAAAAATCAGAGTAAAGGGAATCCCACCACTCTGGTATGCGCCCAGACCCAGATTCAGCAATAAATCCAGATAAGTCATCAACCAGGTCAGGAGACGGTCACTGGCGGAGAATAACCACCCGGATAACTCGATATCCAGGCTACCCAGAAAACTGCCCATCAGGTCTAGCGGCACAATCACCAGGCTGACGAGTGGTATCGCCAGCATATTGGCAAAAAAGCTGGCCGGGTTAATCTGATTAAAAATAATAATACCGACCGGAATAAACATGACCGAAAACATTAACTGAATACCGATCATCTGCTTCCATCGGCTCACAGAATCCGGAAGTAAATAATGCGTAAAGGCAATGATCAGTAAGGCGCCAATACTCAACCAGAATGAAGCTGATCCGATTGCGAGTGGATCGACAATCAGGATCAGCACAATTGCGGTTGCGATGCTGTTGAGCAAATTGATTCCAGTTCTAAATTGCAGGGCGAGAAATATCACCGCCAGCATGACCAGTGCTCGTACAGTCGGAAGGCTAAATCCCGCTATAGCCGCGTATATCAGGCCTCCAATAAAAGCGAGCAATGTCGAAAATAAAATTCGATTCTGGATCAACCGGTAAAACCAGATTTGCCAAATATAGCGCCCAAGACCGAAAAATAAGGCAGCAACCATGCCTATATGTAAGCCCGAAATCGCCAGTAAATGTGCGGTACCGGTATCCCGCAATATTTCTCGATGGCGTGGCAGAATATCGCCACGATACCCAATCGCGAGAGCCTTGATCAAGCCAGCGTTATCGCAGGAATCACAGTAGCGATTGATCGCTTTCAGTATTCGAGTTCTCCAGCGATCGATACGCCAGGGTGGTGACTGATCTAGCCTCTGATTAAAATTCGATGTGCGAACGTACCCGGTTGCGCCTATACCCTTAACGAACAGCCAATGATCGTAATCGAACCCGCCTGGATTTTGAAATCCACGCGGCGTTTTCAGCTTTACGCGTAATTGCCAGCGTTCCCCGGCGACCGGTAGTTGCTCGGTTCGGTACCAGCTCAGGCGAATTTTTCCGGGTAGAGTGTAGGGATAATCTACAATGACTTCAGGCTTGAGTATAAAACGAATCGATTCTAATCGGGTTTCAGGTATACTCTCGATCACACCCGTCAGTTGAACGACCTGATTATTAAAATCGGGCGAAAGCCTTGATTCCAGCGCGTATAGTAAATGCAGGCTGGACCAAAGATAAGCCACGCCTATCAAAATAAAAAATCGGTATCGCGGGTTAAAACAGGCGCAAATCGACAGCACAGGTAGAAATGATATCCAGAAGCGATCTGGAATATCACCGCCATAAAAAGCGAGCATAGAACCTAATACTATCGCTACCGCATTATTGACCATGCCGTCCCTGTGCCGTGCATAAATTCAGATTTCCCTGTTTTCCAAATTTTTAAAAGCAGAGGTTTGATATTTCTCTGCTAGATAGTTGAACTACTACTTTACACATTAGGCGAACAGCAACAATAATACAATCGACATGCCAAGAAAACTGTTTAAGAAATACCTGCCCCACCCCGACATGGTAACGAAGAATCGATGGACTAGCCTTCTTGGAGACCGGCTGAAGGAGCCGAGTCTCTGGCACATCAATCGTAAATCCTGTTCTGGCGCTATTGCCTTAGGGGTATTTTGTGCTTTTATTCCGCTACCAGCTCAAATGCTGATTGCCGCAATATTCGCGATTATACTGCGTTACAATATTCTGATCTCGGTCTGCACCGTCTGGATAAGTAATCCGATAACGATTCCACCGATATTTTATTTTTCTTACCTGGTGGGGTCGTGGATC
>CAZJEJ010000126.1:0-6889 GCA_964544945.1 uncultured Gammaproteobacteria bacterium
GGTGTTTGCGCCGAATGCTTGAGCAATACCGTATTTCCCGCCAGCAGCGCGGGCATAATCGCATTAACCGATGTCAGGTAGGGAAAATTCCATGGCGCGATAATAAATACAACGCCGAGTGGCTCGCGTTTGATGTAGCGTGTAAACCCGTCTTTTTCCTCCGGCTTCAAGTCTGCAAGTGCAGAGTCAGCAATCTTGATCATGTGGCGTGCTCGTTCTTCGAACCCGCTTACCTCACCCGGTGCCTGTGATATTGGCCGACCCATCTGCCAGGTCAATTCCTCGGCAATTTCTACCTTGCGCGCAACAAAAGCATCGACAGCCTTACTGCACAAAGCCTGACGCTCGGCTATTGGAGTGTTTTTCCACTTTTTTTGCGCTTTTGAAGCACTACTCAGCGCCTGCTGAATTTCATCGGCACTGGCGGTTTCTCGTTCGACGTAAACACTGCCGTCGACTGGGGATACACATTGAATGGTTGTCATATCAGTTACTCTTTATGATAATTTAAAAACTGTTTTGTCGTTCCGGCCCACCAGCCGGAATAATAATTAAATCCATCATTCCCGCTTTCGTGGAAACGACGGAAATTATACCTCGGGTTTGAGCCGAGACATCCTAAGTAAATTTTCGAAAAAAGCGTGTACGGTCGAACATATCTTCGAGTTCCTCCATACGTGCACGGGTTTCCGGCCAGGTCAATTCCTGTACCGCAGCGATAAATATTTCTACCAATAGTAGTGGTACCACCGTCGAATCCCAGGCCGATGGTACGACAATTTTTGCACCGAAGCAGAATTTGGAAAATTTTTCTACAGGCGAACGCCATTGATCGGTAAACAGAATAATTTGAGCGCCCTTTTCATAGGCCATCTCGGACAGTTTCAAAGTACTGTTTTCGTATCGTCGCACGTCAAAAATCACCACCACATCACCCTTTTTTACATCAAGAAAGTAATGCGGCCAGGAATTAGATATGGGTTGAATATGGGTGACATTTTTACGGATCACCTGCATGTGCAGAAAAAAGTAGTCCGCCAGAGCCCGCGTGATGCGCCCTCCGACTACGTACAGGGGGTGGCGTGTATCCGATAGCAGCTTGCAAGTTGCTTCGAAAGTTTCTGTTTCGATTTGACTCAGCGATTGGCGAATATTACCCATGACTGCCTCGGCGAATCGATTCAGGATATGACTATCGGGTGCTTTCTGCGCCCAGGTATCGTGTTTGGCTATCGGCCCGGTAATCTTGGCTTCCAGTTCGCGCCGAAGTTGAATCTGAAATTCAGGAAATCCTTTAAACCCCAATTTCTTAACCATTCTTACAATAGTAGGCGATGACACGCCCGCTTTTTTGGCAACCTGGGTAATCGTGCCAAGCCCGGAAATGGGGTAGTTTTCCACGATCGTATTCGCCAGTTGGCGTTCAGCCCGGGTTAACGAGTCGAAATCTCGCCTGATTGAATCGGCAATAGTATCAGTAGCAGAGTAGGGAGATTTTGCCATAGCTATAATCCGTCGTGTCGAGCGGTATTAAACCTGTTCAAATCCTCGTTTAACTTCGTAGTCAGTAACTACCCTTTCAAAACTTTCCTGCTCCCATTCTGCCGCATGTACGTAGTGATCAATCACTTCATCGCCAAATGCCTCGCGTAACATGGAAGACGAGTTTAGTGCTTTGGTGGCAGCAACCAGATTGGTGGGGATACTGCGTGCTTGCTCAGACTGATAAGCGTCGCCGGTAAATTCTGGCTCAAGTTCCAGTTTTTGTTCCATACCCGAAATTCCAGCCGCTATCTGGCCTGCTATCGCAAGATAGGGATTAAGATCGCTGCCGCCGATTCGGCATTCGACGCGCACGCTAGCGGTATCAGCACCAACGATTCGAAATCCTGCGGTGCGGTTGTCAAGCGACCAGATTGATTTCGTGGGCGCAAAAGTACCGGCTATAAAGCGTTTGTATGAATTGACATAAGGCGCCAGGAAACAGGTGTTGTCATCGGTATAGGTCAACAATCCCGCGAGGTAGTGCTTCATCGTAGCGGACATACCATATTTGCCTTTCTTATCCTGAAAAACAGGTTCTCCCTTAAGGGAGACGAGTGATTGGTGAATATGGCTAGATGAGCCCGCTGCATTATGACTCCACTTACCTAAAAAAGTGACCGATTTATTATTTAAAAACGCTATCTCCTTGACCGCATTTTTTACCAGGCAATGGGTATCGGCCATATACAGCGCGTCGCCGTATTGTACGTTAACCTCAGCCTGTCCGGCATCGGCTTCACCTTTGGTATTTTCAACTTTTATGCCGGCTCCCTGCAATCCGTTTCGTATCTGGCGCATCAAACCCTCTTCCCTGGTAGTCTGAAAAATATGGTAGTCCTCGTTATACGGACTGGTGGTTGTCATGGTTTGATAATCATTTTGTCGAAGTTCCTCGTATGTCTCGTTAAAAACGAAAAATTCGAGTTCGGTCGCTACCGCTGATCGAAAACCCATCTTCTCGAGTCGCCCGATCTGGTGCTGTAATATTGCTCTCGGAGAATGTGGTACGGGAGCGTGACCGTGATGATCCAGCAAATCGCACAACACCATCGCTGTTCCTTCCAGCCACGGCAACAACCTCAGCGTGGTCATATCCGGTCGCATGGTATAGTCCCCGTATCCGGCCGCCCAGCTAGTCGAGGCGTAACCCTCTACAGTATTCATTTCCAGGTCAGTTGCGACCAGGTAATTACAACAGTGGGTTTCCTCCCAGGCAGTTTCGATAAAAAACTCCGCCTGCATACGCTTACCCATGAGCCGCCCCTGTATATCGGGGAAGGCGGTGATCACCGTATCTATCGAGCCCTGTTCGACCCGCTGCTTTAAATTTTCAAACGTAAGTAAACCTGACATCGGAGTTTGTCTCTCAGCGATTAAAAAGTGAGGCGCAAGAAATGCGCCTCATAAACATAGAACAAAAGTAGATTAACCGTAACGATACGGACGACCGGCTTTTTGCATGGTGTCGTTATACTTCTTAAAGATGTTAACCACCTTCGCCTTGACCGGTGACTCGGCCGCAATTTCATCCCAGAACTTGATCGCGGCTGTCTCTACCTGGGCCCACTCGTTATCCGGTATTGTGGTCAGTTTCAACTTCGTACCATTCACGCGCAGATCAGCTTCACCACCCCAGTACCACCACTGGCGGTAATAGTGTGAGCTGTCCGTGGTCACCTTGAGCAGTTCCTGGAGATTAGGCGGCAGCTTGTTATAACTGTCCATATTGGCGAAAAATGAACCCGCCCAGGCACCGGAAATATTATTGGTGAGGAAGTAGTCAGTCACATCCGCCCAGCCTACAGTGTAGTCCTCGGTGATACCCGACCATGCGATCCCATCCAGTTCCCCGGTCTGCACCGCTACCTCGATATCTTCCCACGGCAGGGTGACCGGAATCACTCCGAACTGGGTCAGAAACCGTCCCGCGGTAGGGAATGTGAACACGCGCAGGCCTTTCAGATCGGCGAGGCTGTTAATTGGGTTCTTGGTGTTGAAATGACAGGGATCCCAGGCACCTGCAGAAATGTGTTTAACCCCTACCTTGGAGTACTCAGCGTCCCAGATTTCGTTCAGACCATATTGATTGAACAATACAGGAACGTCGAGCGAGTATCGACTTGCGAACGGGAAGTAGCCGCCGAAAACGGTGACCTCGGTTGGTGACGCCATCGAATCATCATCCGATTGAACCGCATCGATGGTGCCTTTTTGCATGGCGCGAAAAAGCTCACCGGTGGGCACAAGCTGATCGGCAGAGAACAGCTCTATTTGCATCTCGCTACCGGCAATTTTGTTAAACGAGTCGATTGCCGGCTTGATAACATGCGCAGCCAGTGCCGGACCCGCATAGGTCTGCATACGCCATTTGATTGTGGTTTTACTCTGCGCATGTATCGCCGGTGCACTTAGTGTCGCTGCACCAGCAAGGCCAGCGCCCGCGGTTTTCAAAAACTTTCTTCTATTAGTTTTTTGACTATTAGTCATGGATTCCTCCGGTTGGTTGTTAATGAATCAGTACAGCACTCTATTCGCCGAAATAGCATCCTCATGCTAACGGGCGTATATAGATTCGGGTAGCCATAATGCGATTTGCGGAAATACCATTACCAGTATCAAGGCGGCGATCATTGCAATTACAAATGGTAATATGGAACCATAGATATCCCGTATACTTATCTCGGGAGGTGCCATGGCACGCATTAGAAAAAGGTTGTAGCCAAATGGGGGTGTCATGTAGGCAATTTGCGTGGTGATCGTGTAGAGCACGCCATACCAGATCAAATCAAATCCCAGCGCACCCACCAGGGGTACGTAAAGTGGCGCGACGATTACCAGCATCGCGGTGTCGTCGAGAAAGGTTCCCATTACGATAAATGACAGTTGCATTAAAATCAGTATTGTCCAGGGACTCAAACCGAATTGATCGGTGAACAGGTTTTCAATTGCCTTCACAGCGCCCAGACCATCGAAAACCGCTCCGAAGCCGAGTGCCGCCAGAATAATCCACATGAACATACAGGAAATACCCAGCGTCCGGCGCACCGAGGTTTCAAATACCTCACGTGTCATACGGCCCTTGATCACGGCCATCATGAAAGCGGTCATCGCACCGATGGCCGAGCTCTCGACCAGGCTGGTCCAGCCGTTGACGAACGGTACCATCATCGCCGCAAAAATCAAAATTGGTAACAGGCCCGAACGCAACAGGCGCAATTTTTCTATCAAAGGTATATCGCGCTCAGACTTCGGCAATACCGGGCCAAGCTCCGGTTGCAGGCGGCATCGAACGGCAATATATATAATAAACAGTCCAGCCATCATCAATCCCGGAATCACGCCGGCGAGCCACAACCGCCCCACAGGCTGACGCGCAATCATCGCATACAGCACCAGTACTACCGAGGGCGGCACCAGTATGCCGAGCGACGAGCCCGCCTGGATGACCCCGGTCACCATGCGCTTATCATAGCCCCTGCGTAGTAATTCGGGCAAGGCGATGGTGGCCCCGATTGCCATGCCTGCCACCGATAGTCCATTCATTGCCGAGACCAGCACCATTAACCCGATAGTACCGATTGCCAGGCCGCCGTGTACTCCCCCCATCCATACGTGGAACATTTTATACAGGTCGTCGGCTATTTTGGACTCCGACAGTATGTAGCCCATGAAGATAAACATCGGTAGTGTCAACAGCGGGTACCATTTCATCAGCTTCATCGCCGATGAAAACGGAATATCCGACCCCCCGGTTCCCCACATGGTTATCGCAGCAAGGGCAGCGACCGCGCCGATAGCGCCGAAAACTCGCTGCCCGGTGAACAGCAACAGCATCATCGAGGAAAACATCAAAAGTGCGATCATTTCGTAGGGCATCAGAGTTTTACCCCGCGAATCCTGGCGATATCCTTGATCAGCTCGCAGGTGGCTTGCAGCAGCATCAGGAAAATTCCAATAATCATGGTGATTTTTATTGGCCACATCAGGGGTCGCCAGGCGGTAGCACTGCGCTCATTGTACTGCAGGGAATACTGGGTACTTTCGATCCCGCCATAAAGCAGAACGCCAAGATAAAAAATCAGAAAAAACACGGTAATGGAATCAACCCAGGCCTTCTTCCGGTCCGACCAGGGCGCATAGAACAAATCCATGCGTACATTCGATCCCATCTGAATCGAGTAAGGGCCCCCCAGGATATAGTAAGCCACCATCGCAAACTGGGCGGTTTCCAGCGTCCACAACGAGGGTAAAAAGAAAGTTTTGGAAATCGACGACCACAGCAATACCCCAACCATGACGAATATGCCATACATGGCGATGCGCCCGATTCGGTAATTCACCGCTTCGACGAATGCCACATACTGACTAAGAATTCGCGGCATGATCGTTCCTCAGGGGGATAGTGTATCCCAGGTTGGCCGCTGCCCTGGATATTAGAGTGGCCAGTGTTAAAGCCATTTCCTGGCACTTTTCTATACTGTCTAGCAGATCGTTTCTGACTTCAATCATGGCATTTAACAGGCCATTATTGTTGCCGTGCAAACCCAGGGTATGCGTAACGCCGTCCTCGGGCCCGTACGGCTTATTGGTTTCGACGCAAAACGTTGTTTGATCCTGTGCCAGTTTAACCATTTCGTCCGCCAGGCGGCAATCCTGGTCATAAATTAGGCCAATTTCGACTTCTCTGGTCGTACCTTGATAAACCGGGGTAAAGCTATGGATAGTCACCAGTAAAGGAGGGGCGGCAAATGCTGCAAGGCGATCCGATATAGCTGTTTCGAACGGCAGGTAGTATTTTTCGTGTCGATCCCTGGCTTCGGCATCGCTCAGATTCTGGTTACCGGGTATCGGGTATACCTCGCTTTTCTCGGGTATCGCACCTGTTGCGCCAAAGGGGCGATTGCAATCGTAAACAAGCCGAGAGACCGTAGTGGAAACCAATGGTGCGTCCAGTAGCCGACTTACTACCCGCGCCAGATCCTGCGCACCAATATCCAGCGCAGCATGGCTTTCCAGAACTTCGGCTGAAAGCTGTAAATTTTCAAACCGTGGCGGAATGAAATTTGAAGCATGCTCACAAACCAGCAACAGCTGGGCGCGACCGGTATTGTTGAGACAGGATACTGGGGGAGCGTCAGCCGGTGAATTCATGGATTATTCGATTCAATGGAAATTATTCAGGCAGTTTTGTTATTTATTTTTCAGTGTACTTATTCCTGTCGATATTTTTTCTTATTTCGAAACACTTGTCAAGCGAGTCCAATTAATCAAGCGGTCGAATGAATTCGACGCAACGAGAATTGCCTCTTGATTGGTGGTCGAATGAATTCGACCCTACAGGTTC
>CAZJEJ010000127.1:0-6873 GCA_964544945.1 uncultured Gammaproteobacteria bacterium
CGCGAAGGTGGCCGAACCGTCGGTGCCGGTGTGGTATCTAAAATTATCGAGTAATTTAGAGGAATCGCTGATCAATTCATGAATCAACAGCGCGAATCGCGCCTCGATTCGACTCATTTTACCGACGCATCTGAATGACTCAGAATTAATCAGAGATTCCTTGCAAATACCATTGCATCAGGGCGGGAGTTGGGCTACCATCCCCGCCCTTTGTTTGATGGCGGGATAAGTAACCTGTCACCAGTTTAGGACAGTAGCTCAACTGGCAGAGCAGCGGTCTCCAAAACCGCAGGTTGGGGGTTCGATTCCCTCCTGTCCTGCCATTATCGTAGATTTTCGACGCATTTAGGGGTATTTTGTGGTCACAAAGGCCGAACAGTCAAATTCAAGCATAGATACTGTAAAGCTTTTTACGGCTTTGCTGGTATTGATTGCTGGAGTCGCTGGTTTTTACTACTTCGAAGGTGAATCGCAGTTACTACGGGTAATTGGGATGTTGGCGGTAGCCGGGGTCGCTATTTTTATTGTCTCTACCACAGAAATTGGTCGTAGAGGGCTTGGTTTTGCCCGAGATGCTCGGATCGAAGTTCGCAAGGTAGTTTGGCCAACAAGACAGGAAACACTGCAAACAACAGTGGCAGTGCTGGTCATGGTATTTCTGGTAGCCATCATGCTTTGGTTGATCGATTTGGCACTGGGCTCGGGCATCAGTAGTTTACTGACATAACTTAGGGTGTACTAATGTCTGACCAGGAAACGCTTACCGAAGAGGCTGATACAGCCAAAAATCCAGCAATTCGCTGGTACGTGGTGCATGCCTATTCGGGTTTTGAGGCCTATGTCAAAAAAGTGCTGGAAAGCCGCATAGCGGCATCCGAGCACAAAGATAAGTTTGGCCAGATCCTGGTGCCGACGGAAGAAGTCGTAGAAATGAGGGAAGGGGTCAAGCGCAAAAGTGAGCGCAAGTTTTTTCCAGGATATGTACTGGTGCAAATGGAAATGAACAACGATACCTGGCATATGGTCAAGGAAGTACCCAAGGTGCTTGGGTTTATCGGTGGAACCAGCGATAAACCCGCGGCGATTACCGAGGACGAAGCGAATGCCATTTTGAAT
Source organism: uncultured Gammaproteobacteria bacterium (assembly GCA_964544945.1). GTDB lineage: Bacteria > Pseudomonadota > Gammaproteobacteria. The sequence goes on from CAZJEJ010000127.1 coordinate 1,117, forward strand.
CGCGTCGAAGAAGGTGTCGATAAGCCGAGGCCCAAAGTATTATTTGAAGTTGGCGAGGTTGTTCGAGTCAACGACGGCCCCTTCAATGACTTTAATGGTGTCGTTGAAGAAGTTAATTACGAAAAGAGTAAGATGCTGGTTTCGGTGCAAATTTTTGGTCGTTCTACTCCAGTCGAATTAACCTTCGGCCAGGTAGAAAAAGGCTGAGTTAAGCCTGGAAAATTAATAGAAGCAGTTGATATCAACTGTATTATTGTAATACCCGTTGGGGAGGGCGAATCGAGTAGTCCGTTTGCACCCAGGAGATAGTGTTGTGGCAAAGAAGATAGTAAATTATATCAAACTGCAGGTACCTGCAGGGGCGGCAAACCCGAGTCCGCCAGTCGGTCCCGCCCTTGGTCAGCATGGCCTTAACATCATGGAGTTTTGCAAGGCGTTTAACGCGCAAACCCAGGATGTAGAAAACGGTATGCCATTACCGGTGATCATCGCGGTCTACTCCGACAAGAGCTTTACCTTTGAAATTAAAACACCACCCGCAGCGGTATTACTGAAAAAAGCGGCTGGAGTCCCCAAGGGTAGTGGAACGCCCAATTCTACCAAGGTCGGTAAGGTTACACGCGCGCAACTCGAAGAAATCGCCAATACCAAAATGAAGGATCTGAATGCCAACGATCTAGACGCGGCGGTTAAAATTATTGCCGGCAGTGCCCGAAGTATTGGACTTGATGTGGAGGGCATGTGATGGCTGGATTATCAAAACGACATGCGGCAATGCGCGAGAAAATCGACAAGACCCGACAGTATGCGATCGACGAGGGCCTTGCCCTGCTGAAGGAATTTAGCACCGCAAAATTTGACGAATCCGTCGACGCCGCAATCAACCTTGGTGTTGACCCGCGTAAATCCGATCAGAATGTTCGTGGTTCGAGTGTGTTACCCAATGGTACCGGCAAAGTAGTACGCCTGGCGGTATTCGCACAGGGCGATAATGCCGAAAAGGCGAAAGAAGCGGGGGCCGATGTGGTCGGTATGCAGGATCTGGCCGATTCGATGAAAGGCGGTGACCTGAGTTACGACGTGGTGATTGCCAGCCCGGATGCAATGGGAGTGGTCGGCCAGTTGGGTCAGATACTTGGTCCGAGAGGCCTGATGCCAAATCCAAAGGTCGGTACGGTATCTCCAGATGTCGCGACCGCAGTTAAAAACGCCAGGGCCGGGCAAGTTCGATATAGAACCGACAAGGGTGGCATTATTCACTGTACGATTGGTAAATCCAGTTTTGATGTTGCTCAATTGCGCGAAAATCTCGAGTTTTTGCTGGCCGATTTGAAAAAGGCCAAGCCATCGACATCGAAAGGTGTTTATTTAAAGAAAATTTCAATTTCGACCACGATGGGAGCCGGGGTCGCGGTTGATCAGGCGTCATTGGATCTGTAAGTAGCGACGTATATAGAATTTTGTAAAATGCCGAAAGCCCAGGACATCGCTAAGGAGTAATTTTTTCGTGAGAGCAAGGATGCACCGCGCGCAAAACCGGAGTGTATATAACATACATGAGGATTTGAGCACGGAGCAGAAGCTGTTATCGCGGAAAAAGTGCTTCTTAGGGGTGTCCTGGGTGACTCGTCAAAGACCGTGGGTGGTGACGTTCAATTATTTATTGAGTGTCGCCTTAATTTCCTGCGTAGACGGTCTTCTGAGACAGGAGTTCCTGGTTAAGAGATCGTTTGAGGAATCGATAGTGATATCGGACAGGGAAGGAAGGGCTGGGCAATTGTTCAGCGTGGTTTAATAATCAGGAGATGTTATATGCCTTTAACACTCGAGCAAAAGCAGGTGGTAGTGAGCGAAGTAGCCGAAACGGCTGCACAGGCACACTCTGTGATTGCGGCTGAGTATCGTGGCTTGTCAGTTGGTGAGATGACCGAGTTACGTGTCAGGGCTCGTGAATCCAACGTTCAATTGCGCGTGGTCAAAAATACTTTGGCCAAACGCGCGTTTGAGGGAACGGATTACGGGTGCTTGAATGACGTGTTGCAGGGTCAGATGGTTTACGCGTTTTCGATGGAAGAACCCGGGGGTGCAGCCCGTGTTTTGAAAGATTTTGCGGATACCAACAAAAAGCTGGTCGTTAAACTTATCGCCTTTGGCGGTGAGTTGCTGGATCCTTCGGAGATCAAGCGACTGGCGTCGATGCCAACCTATGATCAGGCAATTAGTATGCTCATGGCCGTAATGAAAGCACCTGTCGAAAAGCTCGCCCGTACCATGAACGAGGTACCCGGCAAGCTGACCCGAACAGTCGCTGCAATTCGCGATCAAAAATAGGTTCAATTACTTTTAAATTTCTGTATCAGGAGAAAAAACAATGGCCGTTTCAAAAGAAGATATTCTTGAAACTTTATCAAACATGAGCGTGATGGAAGTCGTCGATCTAATTTCCGCGATGGAAGAAAAATTCGGAGTATCAGCTGCGGCAGCAGTTGCCGCAGCTCCTGCGGTAGCAGGCGATGTCGGTGCCGATGCCGTAGAAGAAAAGGATGAGTTCGATGTTGTTCTAACCAGTTTTGGCGAAAAGAAAGTAGCCGTCATCAAGGCGGTTCGTTCGATTACAGGCCTGGGTCTGAAAGAAGCCAAGGACATGGTTGAAGGCGCGCCGATTCCTGTTAAGGAAGGTGCCTCCAAGAGCGATGCCGAAGATCTGAAAAAACAGCTTGAAGAAGCTGGTGCAACTGTCGAACTTAAATAATCCGCAGTTGTTTCAAAATGGAGGAGCCTCAGATTTATTCAGAGACTCCTCAAAACAGGGCTGATGGCTGAAAATGCCGTCGGCCCGCGCGTGTTTGTGGCAGTGGATAGCGTACGCTAACGAATATGAACCAGACGGAACCCTGGTACAACCGGGAATACCACACGAATGTTTTTAAGAGGATTTTAAATGGCTTATTCTTTTACTGAGAAAAAACGAATTCGCAGAGATTTTGGTAAATGGGCCGCGGTGATCGACGAACCATACCTGTTAGCTATTCAAACGGATTCGTATCAACGCTTTCTAAATCCAGATGGGGAACAAAAGGGCACTGGACTACAACGCGCTTTCGAATCTATTTTTCCGATTGTCAGTTTTTCAGGCAATGTCGAACTGGAATATGTCAGTTACCGCATCAGCAAGCCCGGATTTGATGTCAAGGAATGCCAGATTCGTGGCTTGACTTATGCCGCGCCGCTGCGCGTTCTCGTGCGCCTGGTTATTTATGATAAGGAAGCATCGGCGAAAAATCGCTCGGTCAAGGATATCAAAGAACAGGAAGTCTACATGGGCGAAATGCCACTGATGACCGATAACGGTACCTTTGTGATCAATGGTACCGAGCGCGTTATCGTATCGCAGTTGCACCGTTCTCCCGGTGTATTTTTTGATCATGATCGTGGTAAGTCCCACTCTTCGGGCAAGCTATTATATTCGGCGCGTGTCATTCCTTACCGTGGCTCGTGGCTCGACTTCGAATTCGACCCGAAGGACTCCCTGTTTGTGCGTATCGACCGTCGCAGAAAGCTGCCAGCCAGCATCCTGCTACGCGCCCTGGGTTACGACAACGTGCAAATGCTGGATCTGTTTTTCGATCATAATGAATTCAGGATCAAAAAGAATCAAATCGAAATGGTATTGCAGGCCGAATGGTTAAAAGGCGAGACCGCGACTTTCGATATCACCGTTAAAGGCAAGGTACTGGTACCACAGGGCCGTCGTATTACAGCCCTGCATGTCAAAGAGTTGAAAAAAGCCGGCGCTAAAGTACTACCTGTGCCCGAGGATTTTCTGATGGGTAAAATTTTGGCAGATAGTCTGGTCGATAGCGAAACCGGGGAGATATTTGCCAATGCTAACGATGCAATTACAGTGGAACTGCTCGAGCTTATTCGTGAAAAAGGCATCAAGAAATTTAAAACTATTTTTACCAACGAGGTCGATCGCGGCGCTTATATTTCTAATTCTCTGGCGCTAGACCCAACCACCAATGATTTAGAAGCCAAGGTCGAAATTTACCGCATGATGCGCCCTGGCGAACCACCCACGAAGGATTCGGCTGAAAATCTATTTCAGAATTTGTTTTTCAACGCAGATCGCTACGACTTATCCGAAGTCGGCCGTATGAAATTCAACCGTCGCCTCGGTCGCGATACGATCGATGGCGAAGGTACGCTGTCGACTGAAGATATTGTTGATGCGATGAAAGTATTGATCGATATACGTAACGGCAATGGGTCTGTTGACGATATCGACCACCTCGGTAACCGTCGTATCCGTAGTGTCGGCGAAATGGCCGAAAACGCGTTTAGAACTGGAATCGTGCGCGTCGAGCGCGCAGTTCGCGACCGCCTGGGGCTGGTCGAATCCGAAGGCTTGATGCCGCAGGATATTATCAATGCCAAGCCGGTAGCGGCCGCGGTGAAGGAATTCTTTGGTTCTAGCCAGCTTTCACAATTTATGGATCAAAATAATCCATTGTCTGAAGTAACCCACAAGCGCCGCGTATCGGCACTGGGTCCAGGCGGTTTGACGCGTGAACGCGCAGGTTTCGAAGTCCGCGATGTGCACCCAACCCATTATGGTCGGGTATGTCCAATCGAGACACCAGAAGGCCCGAATATTGGCCTGATCAACTCATTGTCGGTTTACGCGCGTACCAATCATTACGGTTTCCTTGAAACACCGTATCGCAAGGTGAAAAAAGGCAAGGTCACCAACGAAGTCGAGTACCTCTCAGCAATCGAAGAAAGTCAGTTCACGATTGCGCAGGCTAATGTTACGCTCGATAAGAAAGGCATGATGGTCGACGATCTTATCCCGTGCCGTTCCCGCAACGAATTTACCCTTTCGGCTCCAGACAAGATCGAATATATGGATGTATCTCCCAAGCAGATCGTTTCGGTAGCGGCTTCTTTGATTCCCTTCCTGGAGCACGACGATGCCAACCGAGCTTTGATGGGGTCCAATATGCAACGACAGGCAGTTCCCTGCCTGCGTGCGCAAAAACCGCTGGTCGGAACTGGCATGGAGCGCACGGTCGCGATTGATTCGGGTACTACGGTCAAGGCAATGCGAGGTGGCGTGGTCGACTCGGTCGATGCGAGTCGCGTGGTGATTCGTGTCAATGAAAAAGAAACGACCGCGGGTGAATCGGGCGTCGATATCTATAATTTCACCAAGTATACCCGCTCGAATCAAAATACCTGTATCAATCAGAAGCCGTTGGTTAAACCTGGAGACAGTATTGAACAGGGTGATGTACTGGCCGATGGTGCTTCGACCGATCTCGGCGAACTGGCCCTGGGGCAAAACATGCAGGTCGCATTCATGCCCTGGAATGGTTACAACTTCGAAGACTCGATATTGCTGTCGGAACGCGTGGTCAAGGAAGATCGTTTTACCACGATACACATAGAAGAACTGAGTTGCCTCGCGCGTGATACCAAACTCGGTGCTGAAGAAATAACCGCCGATATCCCGAACGTCAGCGAAGGTTTGCTGGCCAAGCTGGATGAATCGGGTGTTGTTTATGTTGGTGCGGAAGTAAAACCTGGCGATATCCTGGTCGGAAAAGTAACCCCCAAGGGTGAAACGCAGCTCACTCCGGAAGAGAAACTGCTGCGCGCAATCTTCGGCGAAAAAGCCTCCGATGTGAAAGACACCTCGTTACGCATGAAATCAGGTGCCGTGGGTACGGTGGTCGATGTGCGGGTATTTACCCG
>CAZJEJ010000128.1:0-1872 GCA_964544945.1 uncultured Gammaproteobacteria bacterium
AACCTGCTGATCGTAATGGGTACGACTTTCGTTGCCTTTTCCACCCTGTATACGCCGCAGCCGATGTTGCCGATGCTGGCCGAGCAGTTTTCTATATCCTCGGCCGATGCCGGGTTACTAATGACAGTGACTTTATTGCCGTTGGGCTTCGCCCCGGTGGTGTACGGTTATTTTTTGCAGGCGATCCCGGCCAAATTGATGCTTTCGGTTGCCTTGTTTCTGCTCATGCTCGATCAATTCGCGTTTTACTTTGTGAGTGAGTATTGGCACCTGTTGGTACTTCGTGCGCTTCAGGGGTTGCTGTTGCCGGCAATTTTTACCGCGTTGATGACCTATTGTGCGACCGTAGTGGCAAAAGACCATATCCGCAACATGATGGGCTGGTATATAGGAGCGACCATCGTCGGTGGTTTCGGTGGTCGAGTGATTGGAGGGTTTTTTGCAACCTCATTCGACTGGAGAATTGCCTTTGTAGTACTTGGAATGATGCTCATCATTCCGGTATTTTTTCTGCGTTTTGTCAATGCCGATGCCGAAATTAATTTTGAACGCCTGGATACTCGAACGGTTTTCCGCGTACTGAAGGATCATACTTTTCGCTACAGTTACTTTTCAATGTTTTTTGTTTTTTTTGTATATGCCGGAGTGCTTAACGTGTTGCCGTTTCGGCTACAGGAAATTGATGCATCAATATCGCCATTACACATATCGAGCCTGTACATTGGCTATCTGATTGGCGTGCCAGTGGCAATTTTCAACCAGAGGATAATGGCTAGAATTGGCAACGATAAAAAGGGATTGCTCATGGGGTTATTGCTAAATGCTATAGGGCTCCTCGCATTCCTGGTGACCGATTTCACAGTATTGCTGGTAATGATGTTTGGTTTTGCGGCCGGATTCTTTTTTATTCATTCGACCTTATCGGGGCTGGTCAACCACCTCGCACACGAGCACAAAGGCGTTGTTAACGGACTGTATGTATCGATTTATTATATCAGCGGCGCGCTCGGTTCCTGGTTGCCGGGCTATCTCTACGATCATGCTGGCTGGAATAGCCTGATACTGGTATTTTTCGGTGCGCTGGTATTAGCCGCGTGGCTAATGACGCAATTACCCCTGGCAGGCAAGCAGAGGAAAACGCTCGCGTGAAAAAAAGCAGACTACCATAAGATGCGAGAAATTAAGGCGGTACGGTTATTTTTCGCGCTTTGGCCGGATCATTCCGTACGCCGCGAAATAGTCTCCAATATCGAGTACCAGGAGATTGATTTCAACCATTGCCGACTTGTGAATAGCGATAATTTGCACATGACACTGCATTTTATCGGTAATACATCACTGCATGAAATGGCCTGTCTGGACCGGCAGGCGAGTACGATCAGTGCCGAGCCGTTTAGCCTGACGATCGACTACTCGGGATACTTTAAAAAACCGAAGGTGCTCTGGTTTGCCAGTCAACGGGCGCCTCAGGCGCTTTATGACCTGCATCGGGCACTAGGGCTAGAAATATCCCAGTGTGCCTTCGAGCCGGAACAGCGTCGTTTTTCACCGCATATCACAGTGGCGCGTAAAATTAGCACCGAACCACCAGCAGCCCTACTGAAGCCGATAACCTGGAAAGTGGACCGTTTCGTGCTGATAAATTCGATATCGATTCCTGGAGGCGTGCGTTACCAGGTGGTGAAAAGTTATCCGTTGTCAGGCGCTTGAGGGATTGTCTAACTCCGCAGCCATTTCGCCTAGAGTCGAGAATACAAAATCGACCTGCGGGCGCTGCTCCACACGAACTGTCGCGCCCCAGTTCTCACTGTTTTTCAATCCCTGCCGATCGATCCAGGCCTTTGCCAGGTGGAATGCGGTTGCAGGCACGTG
>CAZJEJ010000128.1:1972-6728 GCA_964544945.1 uncultured Gammaproteobacteria bacterium
GCAGGCCAGTGCGGTATCGAAGCACCAAAATCCTGGTCCATGCTGTCGTTGGTTTCGAGGCCTAGCTGTTGGGCGGTTGTTCGGTGCACGTGCTTTAATAATTCCGGGTAGAACAAGTCCGGGGTTTCGGTTTCCAGTGCGCTCTGGATTTTGGCGAAGGTCTCCAGGCCGGTCTTGCGGTCTATGTCATCGCGTCGATTGGCATAAATGAGTGGTTGGAGCGCATCCCAGAGGCCGCTTTCCCAGTCGATCAGGGTACCGTAGCAGTCGAAACTGAGCGTTGAATATTGCGACAGGTTTTGATTCATTTTTGATGATCATTTAAAGCGCTTGAGTGGCTCGCGAGAGTATCATTTACTATCTTGTGATGCCAGGCAGTGGATGACTCTCGCTGAATACCCGGAAGTTATAGCACCTGCTCCAGGTCGGCGATGATATCCCGGGCGTCTTCGAGTCCAACAGATAATCGAAATATGCCTTCTCCGGCGGTATCGCGATACTTGTCGAGTTCCCTGCCTTCGAGCCGGTATGACGATTCGATCAAGTCGTCGGTTTGCATCAGGTAAACCAGGCTGCGGTGGTGGCCGAGAGACACCGCGTAATGAACCACTTCGAGTTTTTTCATCATGCGCTCGGCAAGTCGTTTCGGATTGGCCGTGCGGAATGAAACCATACCGGAGAAATTATCCATCTGGCGGCTTGCTAACTCGTGTTGCGGGTGCGAGGCGAGGCCCGGATAGATGACTTTTTCAACCTTTGGCTGATTTTCGAGGAAATTCGCCAGCGCGAGAGCATTTTCCTGGTGGCTGCGCATACGAATCGGCAAGGTCGCCATGCCGCGCATGATAAGCCAGGCATTAAACGGGCTGATCACGCCCCCATAGTGGACCAGGGCTTCGCCGCGCAATGGACCGACCAGCGATTGTTTGCCGCAGACCGCGCCACCCATCGCATCGCCATGCCCGCCGATATATTTGGTCAGGGAATGTACGACCAGGTCGGCGCCCAGAGTCAGGGGGCGCGTGGCAATCGGTGTGGCGAAGGTCGAATCGACTACCAGCAGGGCTTTCTGTTGCCTGGCGATATCAGCAATCGCGGCGATATCGGAGATTCTCAGTAGCGGGTTTGACGGAGTCTCTATCCAGATCATACGTGTATTTTCCAGCATCGCATTCCGAACGCTATCAAGCTCTGAGGTATCCACCGGTGTCACCGAAATTCCGAGACGCGTCAGCGTATCGCGTGCCAGCTCGGCGGTGCCGGGATAGTTGGTATTGCTGATGACCAGGTGGTCACCGCTACTCAGGTAGTTGAGCAATACCGAAGCACTCGCGGCCATGCCTGAAGCGAACGCGATGCAGGCCTCGGTCTGCTCGAGCACTGCGAGCTTTTGTTCGAGTTGCCAGGTGGTGGGATTCGACCAGCGGCTATACACGAAGGGCGCATCTTCGTTCAGGTTATTGGCCGAAAAACTGACCTCTTCGTCAACCACGAAGGTGCTCGACATTACCAGGTTGGGTGCGGATGCGCCGGTGGCCTGGTCAGGCGTCTCTCCCGCGTGGATCGATTGGGTCTGCAGGCCCCTTTTCATGTGATCATCTACCATAGCTGAACTCGTGTGTGAATGAGTGAAGTATTAGAATGTTTTTAACCTGTTTATGTCATACAATATCATACCGTTATCGGTTCTTGGGCGCGAGGTTGACCTACGTCAACCCCTCGTTACCATACTAATTTAAAATGGCTCAATAAAAATTACATCGACCCTATCAGCCCCGTATGAAACATAAAGATATCATTTTAGATGTTACGAACTTGGTGATTGACAACGAAGTGCCCTACCAGCCTGCCTCTCTCGATATATGGGATCAAAAATACCGACTCAGGAAAAAAGACGGAACACCGGTTGACGATGACATCCAGGCCACTTTTGCCCGGGTAGCTCGCGTCCTGGCCGACCAGGAAGAAAATGAGGCGCTTCGAGAACACTGGTATGAAAAATTCCAGTGGGCGTTGAAAAATGGCGCTATCCCGGCAGGAAGAATTGTCTCCAATGTAGGTGCAGGAGAATATAGACCGAATACATCTACGATCAACTGCACGGTATCTGCCACGATTCACGATTCCATGGATGATATCCTGCAAAAATTACACGAAGCAGGCCTGACATTAAAAGCAGGGTGTGGGATCGGATATGAATTTTCGACGCTCCGCCCCAAAGGCGATTATGTTGCCGGTGCAGGGGCTTATACCTCGGGCCCACTGTCTTTTATGGATATCTATGACAAGATGTGTTTCACGATTTCCTCTGCTGGGGGGCGTCGCGGTGCGCAAATGGCCACTTTCGATATAAGTCATCCCGATGTGATGGAAGTGATCCGTGCGAAACGGCAACATGGGCGTTTGCGGCAATTCAACCTGTCCTTGCTGATCACCGAAGAATTCATGCAAACACTGGCAAACGATGGTTTATGGAAACTGGTCTTTCCTATTCACGACTCTGAGCTGGAAAGCGAAAATATTGATTTCGGGGATACAGAAAATATTGTCTGGCACGACTGGTCAAGTGTCGATAATTATATAGTAAATGCAGACGGTAAGGTGGCCTGCCGGGTCTATAAAACCCTTCCTGCACAGCAGTTGTGGGATGCCATCATGACTTCGACCTACGACTATGCCGAACCTGGATTTATCCTGATAGACAGGGTGAACGAGCTTAATAACAACTGGTTTTGTGAAAAAATTCGCGCTACCAATCCCTGTGGCGAACAACCTTTACCCGAGTACGGGGCCTGTTTGCTTGGTTCGATCAACCTGACCAAATTTGTCGTTAATCCCTTTTCCGATGAAGCTTATTTTGACTGGGAAAAATTCAAAAATGTAGTGCGGATTTTCACCCGCATGCTGGATAATGTCGTTGATATTAATGGTCTGCCATTGCAACAGCAACAAGTAGAGATATTACGTAAACGTCGACATGGCATGGGGTTTCTCGGTTTAGGTTCAACCTTGACGATGTTAAGAATAAAATATGGTGAGCCGGATTCACTGGAATTCACCGAAACCGTGAGCCGGGAACTCGCGCTTGCTGGTTGGCAGGAGGCGCTGGAATTGGCAAAAGAGAAAGGTCCTGCAAAGATCTTTGATGAAATGTTTGAAGTGACTGCCGAAATGTTACGGTTACGCCCGGAAATGAGTGACCATGGCTATCACGAAGGAGACCAGGTCAAGGGCTCGATTCTACATGCGAAATACAGCCGGTATATGCAAAAAATCGGACTACTTGATCCTGAACTTGTCTCGGAATTATCCAAAGTCGGCGCACGTTTCACGCACCATAGCTCTATCGCGCCAACCGGGACGATTGCGTTATCGATTGCCAATAATGCTAGCAACGGTATTGAGCCGAGCTTTGCGCACCAGTATGCCCGCAATATTATCCGTGAAGGTAAGAAAACCAAGCAAAAGGTCGATGTATTTTCGTATGAATTACTTGCTTATCGCCATTTGATAAATCCCAATGCATCACCGCAGAGTCAGGTTCCTGACGAGCAGTTGCCCAATTACTTTGTTTCAAGCGAAGATATATCGCCTGATAGCCACGTCGATATACAGGCCGCTGCTCAAAAGTGGATAGATTCCTCCATCTCGAAGACGGCCAATGTGCCGACCGATTACCCTTTCGAAGAGTTCAAGCATATTTACCGCTATGCACACGAGAAAGGATTAAAGGGATGCACGACTTTTCGGTTTAATCCGGAAATTCATCAGGGCGTACTGGTCAAGGAACAGGACCTTGAAAAGACGATGTATCAATTCGTTCTGGAAAATGGTGAAGTTATCACCACAAATGGAAACGAAGTAATCGAATACGACGGGGAAACTCATACAGCAGCCAATCTGTACGACGCCCTGAAAGAAGGATATTACGGAGAACTTTAGCCAGGATTTCGGGCCGACTATAAAAAATATGACTATAAAAATTGATAAGAAAATAACCGATTATTACGTGGTCAACGAGACCGCTAATCCGGACGCAGAAAGTGAGGCGAAGGCACAGGACAAAGCCGACAAGGTCGATAATGTCGTTCAGATGCACGAAAAACTGGAGCGCCCGACGGTATTAAATGGATCGACTTATAAGATAAAAACACCCTTATCAGAGCACGCACTCTACGTCACCATTACCGACATTGTTCTTAATCCGGATACCAAACATGAATTGCGCCGTCCGTTTGAAATGTTTATTAATTCCAAGAATATGGACCATTTCCAATGGATAGTTGCCTTGACGCGTATTATTTCGGCCGTTTTCCGTAAAGGTGGTGATTTCACATTTTTGGTCGAAGAGTTACGTTCGGTATTTGATCCGCAAGGCGGCTATTTTAAAAAAGGCGGCAAATATATGCCTTCCCTGGTCGCCGAAATTGGTGATGCACTGGAAAATCATTTATGCCTGATCGGGATTCTTAAAAAAGCAGAACCCGATGAACATCAAAAGAAATATATTAAGGATAAAGCAGTGGAATATGCCCAGAAAACGGCAGCCACAGATTCCACTCAGAGCGAATATCCAGATTCTGCTGAACTGTGTAATAAATGCATGACCAAAGCCATGATTATGCTCGATGGCTGTTTAACCTGTCTTAATTGCGGCGAATCCAAGTGCGGGTGAACGCGCCTCACAAAATATCCTTTCCCCCCAAATCGAATAGGAAATCCCCGTAGGGTCGAATTCATTCGACCAATAAAACAG
>CAZJEJ010000129.1:0-6710 GCA_964544945.1 uncultured Gammaproteobacteria bacterium
CAGGAACCTGTATGTCCGATAAACCGATCGTCAAAGAAGTCGGCTCTGAAAGTCCAGACAGTTGTGTCATCTGGTTGCATGGCCTGGGTGCCGATGGTCATGACTTTGAACCGATAGTACCCGAGTTAAAACTGGATATGGGGCTGAATACCCGGTTTGTTTTCCCCCACGCCCCAATGATGCCTGTAACGATTAACCAGGGTTTCATGATGCGTGCCTGGTTCGATGTTCGCGCAGCCAGGATCGACGTGGAGCAAGATGAAAATGGAATTTGCGCATCAGCCGAGTTGCTAAATCAATTAATCGAAGAGCAGGTGAAAGCTGGCATCAAAACCGAGCGCATAGTACTGGCCGGTTTTTCGCAGGGTGGCGCGATCGTTTTGCAGGCCGCACTGCGCTATCCGAAACCCCTGGCCGGGATCATGGCGCTTTCGACTTATTTGCCACTGGCGGAGACACTCGCGAAGGAAAAAAACAAGGCAAATAGCGCTATTCCTATTTTTCTCGCGCATGGCTCTGCCGATCCGGTAATCGGGGTTGACCTGGGGCGACAGTCGCGTGCGCTTCTTGAAAAGCAGGGTTACAAACCCGTGTGGCATGAATATAAGGGTATGCAGCACAGTGTCTCGGAGAAGGAAATTTTCGATATGGCCGAGTGGCTCGAACAGGTTCTATTGTAGTGCCAGTATTTTTTCAGCAGTTTCCGGCTCTGGCGGCCGAAATGACGATGTCGTTTCTGGAAAACCGCCAGGATGACCTATTTCTCGATTAATTTCCGACAGGCCTTAACTTGCTTGCGTACTTGCTGCGGGGCGGTTCCGCCGACAATGTTACGTGCGTTGACCGAGCCTTCCAGAGTCAGGACTTTGAATACATCGGCTTCGATGCGGGTGTCGAAAGACTGCATTTCTTTGAGTGTGTACTCGCTTAAATCCTTCCCGTTTTCGATACCGTAGGCTACCGCGTTACCGACCACTTCGTGTGCATCGCGAAACGGTAAGCCCTTGTTGACCAGGTAATCGGCGAGGTCGGTGGCGGTGGCGTAACCTTGCCTTGCCGCGGCAGCCATTTGCTCTCGATTGACTTCCATGTTCGGCACCATGTCGGCAAACGCCCGTAGACTACCCTGCAGCGTATCGATAGTGTCGAATAGTGGTTCCTTGTCTTCCTGGTTATCCTTGTTATAGGCCAGTGGTTGCGATTTCATCAGTGTAAGTAGATTGACCAGGTGTCCGCTCACGCGCCCGGCCTTGCCGCGCACCAGTTCGGGCACATCGGGATTTTTCTTTTGCGGCATGATCGACGAACCGGTGCAGTAGCGATCCGGCAGGCTAATAAAGTTGAACTGCACGGTTGACCAGAGCACCAGTTCTTCGGCCATGCGCGATAGATGACCCATGCAAATTGCTGCGACCGCGCAAAATTCGATGGCGAAGTCACGGTCACTCACCGCATCGATCGAATTACGTGCGGGCGAATCGAACCCCAGCAACCCGGCGGTGTAATCGCGATCCAGCGGGTACGAAGTTCCTGCTAGTGCTGCGGCTCCGAGCGGCATCACGTTCATGCGCCGCAGACAGTCTTCGAGGCGGCTGTGGTCGCGTTGCAGCATTTCGAACCAGGCCAGCATGTGGTGGCCAAAGGTAACCGGTTGCGCAACCTGCAGGTGGGTAAAACCCGGCATGATGGTGTCTGCCTCGCGTTCGGCCAGGTCGAGCAGGCCGGTTTGAAACGCGATGATTTGTTCCGCGCAGCGGTTGATTTCCTCGCGCAGGTAGAGACGGATATCGGTTGCGACCTGATCGTTACGCGAGCGGCCCGTGTGCAGTTTCTTGCCGGCATCGCCGATCAATTGCGTCAGGCGCGACTCGATATTCATGTGCACGTCTTCGAGGCTGACCGACCAGTCGAAATGACCCTCGATAATTTCCTGCCTTATTTTGGCCATCCCCTGTTCGATCGCTTCGTGTTCCTCATCGCTCAGCACACCGATTTTTTGCAACATCCTGGCGTGCGCGAGCGAGCCCTGGATATCGACCAGCGCGAGGCGTTGGTCAAAATTCACCGAAGCGGTAAAGGCTTCGACGAAAGCATCGGTAGGTTCGTCGAAACGCCCACCCCACATGCGCGAATCTTTGTCGGTCATAAGGTGCTCATTGTTCTGGTGTCACGAATATTGCTGTATGCTTGCAGTGCGGGGCAAACAAATCAACTGTTATGGTTAATAATCGACAAAATAATTTAACACCGACATCAAACGGTTGCTACCTGCCGAACTTTTGTGAGGCGGATGTCTTTTTACGCCTGTTGCTGGTAGTCGAACTGGTCGCGATAGTATTTGCGCTGGTCAGTTTCGATGGCGGTAGTTTTTTTGTCCACATCGCGTTGAATTCGGTTTTAGTATTATGGATCGGGCTCGCCAGTGCGGCGGTGCTTTGCTGGGTTTCAGGCCAGGCGGTGATGCGTAATATCCTGCATGCAACCCTGGTAGCGGTAGGCGTGACTTTGCTGATCACATTGATCGTCAGCCTGGTGAGTATCAATCTGGCGCAAAAAATGCAGCTGGCTATCGGTACACAGAATACGGCATACATACTGGTGCGTAACCTGTCGATTGCTGCAATATTGGTTGGCCTGGTATTACGCTATTTTTATTTACAGTATGAAGCGAAAAAAATTCTGGAGATCCAGGCAAAAGCAAGATTGCAGGCTCTGCAAGCTCGTATCCGACCCCATTTTTTATTCAACAGCATGAATACCATCGCGAGCCTGACCCACGACCAGCCCGATCTGGCTGAGCAGGCGATCGAAAACCTGTCCGATCTTTTTCGAGCCAGCCTCGCGGCAGAAGCCAGTATTCCACTGCAACAGGAATTAGAGTTGGCACGTAGTTACATCCAGATCGAATCGCTCCGCCTGGGCGATCGTCTCAGGGTTAACTGGGCGCTTTCGAGCGACGATATAGACGCGTCTGTGCCGGCGTTGACCTTACAGCCGCTGATCGAGAACGCTATCTATCATGGCATCGAACCCCTGGCAGAAGGGGGCACAATAGAAATCCAGATTGGACGAAGCAATAATTTTATCGAGATTGTCATATCTAACCCGTTGCTGGAAGATCGAACCGAGCAGCACCGCGAGGGCAATAATATGGCGGTCGCGAATATTCGCGAACGCCTGCAAATTGCATACAGTGGAGTAGCTTCGATGCAACAAATCGAAGCGGATGACCAGTTTACCGTTACTCTCAAACTCCCGGTTACATCTTCGAATACACAATGAAAATTCTAATCGTCGACGATGAAAAACCAGCCCGTGACCGACTGTCGCGTATGGTCAATAGCCTCGCCGATTGCGAGGTCGTTGCCGAAGCGGGCGATGGCAAGCAGGCGTTGCAAAAGGCACAATCGAGCGAACCCGATGTCGTGTTGATGGATATCCGTATGCCCGGGATGGACGGTATCCAGGCTGCACGTCATCTGTCCACGCTGGAACAACCACCAGCGGTTATATTTACTACCGCCTATGCCGATCACGCGCTCGAAGCCTTCGAAACCCATGCGATCGATTACCTCCTGAAACCAGTGCGTAAAGCAAAGTTGCAACAGGCACTCGAGGCTTCAAGCAAGCTCAACCGTGCGCAGGTTTCACAGCAGAACGAAGCGTTCTCGGAAATCGAGGTACGCAAGCACATTTGTGCCCGTGTACGGGGTAATCTGGTGCTGGTGCCGATAGAAAATATTTTTTACTTTCAGGCCGATCAGAAATATGTCACGGTGCGCCACACCGAGGGGGAGGTGCTGATCGAGGATGCGCTCAAAAACCTGGAACAGGAATTTGGTGAACTTTTTTACCGTATACACCGCAATGCGCTGGTCAGTTTGTCGCGAATCAATGGTATGATATCCGCTAACGCTGGCCACCAGGCCACCTTCCATGGCATCGAAGACGCGCTCGAAATCAGCCGTCGCCATCTGCCTGGCATACGCAAGATTATTATCAACCTATAATTTCCCATTATGAATCAACCCCCGTCTGAATTACGTATCGCAACACGCAGCAGTCCACTCGCGATGTGGCAAGCCGAGGAAGTAGCGCGTCGATTAAACGAGCTATATCCCGATCTCCTGGTCACACTGGTGAAAATGAAAACCCGCGGTGATAAATTGCTCGACGCACCGCTTGCCAAGGTTGGCGGCAAGGGGCTGTTTGTCAAAGAACTCGAGGCCGGTATGCTCGAAGGCAGTGCCGATATCGCGGTGCATTCGATGAAAGATGTCCCGGTCGCTTTTCCACCCGGACTCGAACTCTCCCTGATTATGGAGCGCGAGGATCCGCGCGACGCCTTTGTTTCGAACCGTTATGATTCACTCGCCGAAATGCCTGCCGGCGCCGTGGTTGGTACTTCGAGCCTGCGGCGCCAGGCTCAGATCAGCGCGCGCTATCCGCAGCTCACCATCAACTGGTTGCGCGGCAACGTCAATACGCGATTACGCAAGCTCGACGACGGCGAATACGATGCAATAATCCTCGCTAGTGCGGGACTGCTGCGACTCGGTTTCGAGCAACGTATCCGGGCGCCGCTGGAACCGGAAGAATGCCTGCCCGCGATCGGCCAGGGTGCAGTCGGCATCGAAGTGCGCAGCGACGATTCGGCAGTGAAAGAATTACTGGCACCGTTAGCCCATGCCGAGACAACCAGTCGTATCGTGGCCGAACGGGCTCTGAACCAGGCCCTGAACGGTGGCTGCCAGGTACCAATTGCGGGCTTTGCCCTGTTGAGCGATGGCCAGATTTACCTACGAGGCCTGGTTGGCGAGCCCGATGGCAGCCAAATATTACGCGCAGAAGCCACCGGTCAGATCGATCAGGCCGCAACACTCGGAAAAAAAGTGGCCGAAGATTTACTCGCGCAGGGGGCCGATGCCATTCTCGCCAAGCTGCAACAATAAAGATGATAGTCAAGGAAGGGGGATTGCTTGACCAATGTATTTTGAATACCCGCCCCGCGCATCAACAGGGTGGCCTGAAGGCTTTACTCGAAGCGCAGGGTGCGACGGTAATTAGTTTTCCAGCGATCGAAATCGTCGATAGTAATGCCGACGATTTCCACCTCGGGCTGGTGCAAAATATCAGGCATTATCAAATAGCGCTGTTCGTTAGCCGCAATGCGGTCGATGGCGCGTTTCGGTTTTTACAGGCAGAAAAACTCCCCACCGCTTTGCAACTGGGGGTGATCGGCGAAGCCACCTGGCAGGCGCTGAATGAACGCATCGTCGATCTTAACCAACGGTTGATACGCAGCGACACCTTCAATAGCGAAGGATTGCTGAGCTCCGGCGCGTTGCAACAGGTACAGGGCAAAAACATACTGATTTTTCGCGGTCAGGCGGGACGGAATTTACTCGGCGACGAACTAAGCGCGCGAGGTGCTAAGGTACACTTTTGCGAGGTATATCGTCGAATGAAACCCGACTACGAGGCCAGTTACTTTGACCGACTAAGCGCTCAGCGCTTTCCGACGCTGGCTATTTTTACCAGTAATGAAGGTATGCGCAACGCACTCTCGCTGATCCCGGGCCAATCGCGCGATAAACTGTTTGCAATACCCTGGTTATTAATCAGCGAAAGAATGCGTGAATCGGCCGTAAAACTGGGACATAATGGAACCATCATCATCGCCAGAAAAGCGAGCGACGAAGGTATTCAACAGGCCATCAGCGAGTGGGCTGGCGAGCAGGCAGACTGAATTTATGAGCAAACAGAAAACACCCGGTGAAAAGGGCAAAGCCGAAGGCGAAAAATTTGCCGAGGTAGAGTCCGATAACAGCCATACTCCAGTTGTAGAAGCCAGCGAAGTAGCGCAGGCGCCGGAAGAAAAAAAATTGCCGAAAAAACAGCCTGAAACGCCTAAGCGACCAAAAGAATCCAGAAAAATCGAGAAGCCACCCCGTGGGGTCCCCTGGTTCGGCCTGGTTAATTTTTTATTGATTATCGGAATTGCCGCCGCCGCAGGTTATTACTGGCAGATGCAACAACAGCTCGAACAGGAAAAGCAGCAGACCATATCGGCATTACGACAGCAGCTAGCAGCTAAAGCTGAGACTGCCCAGGTACAGGGGCGCCTGGCGCCGCTCGAAGCCGGCATTTCCGACTCGCTTGGTCGTATCGAGCAACTCCAGGAGCAGCAGCAGGCGCTACGGGAATCTACCGAAAAGCTTTACGAACTCTATGGTCGCGACGAAAGCGGCTGGCAGTTGGCGGAAGTCGAATACCTGATGAGGATAGCCCAGCACAAGTTGATCCTGGAAAATGATTTCGAAGGTGCGGCGATTACGCTGCAAGCTGCGAGCGACAAAATAGCAGCTACCGCCGACCCTGGCCTGTTACCCGTACGGGTACAGATCAGCGATGAAATCGCCACTCTGAAAACGCGCGCGCGCCCCGACCTGGTCGGCATGACGCTGGTACTGTCTCAATTGAGTCGTCAAATCAGGGCGCTGACACCAGGCTACCTGCCCCGTATCGAGGCCAGTCAGGGCGATGTCGAAACGGATGATGCGAGCCAGGCGGAGGAGACGCTCGACGAGCGTGTGGCGTCGTTTATTTCCTCGTTGGTGAGTATCAGGAAAGATGAATCCTTACCCACGCAAACCGAAGCGCTGGTAGTCGATATCGAGCAAACCCTGGAAGATAGTCTGAAGTTGACT
>CAZJEJ010000130.1:0-6674 GCA_964544945.1 uncultured Gammaproteobacteria bacterium
CCATATGGATAAGATGGTGGAGGGGGGTGGATTCGAACCACCGAAGGCTGAGCCAGCAGATTTACAGTCTGCCCCCTTTGGCCACTCGGGAACCCCTCCAACAAGGTGCGTATTCTCTACAGGCGATATCTGCATGTCAATAGCGACACTGCCAAATCACCCAATTTAATCAAAGACTTATTCGAAATACCTTAATCCTCCTGACTATCCTCGCAGACCGGTATTAACGATCGTTAAATCGGGCCTATTTTTTAGCCGCCCGACGCTCGTTAACTTCCTTGATTACGTCTTCAGAAACATTTCTGGGACATGGCGTATAGTGCTCAAATTCCATCGAAAACTGACCGCGACCAGATGTCTGTGTGCGTAAATCACCGATATAACCAAACATATCTGACAATGGTACGCTCGCCCGGATTCGCACACCGGTCGAAGTTTTTTCCTGCGACTTGATCATGCCACGCCTGCGATTCAGGTCACCAATGACGTCCCCAACGTGATCTTCAGGAATAAACACATCCACGCGCATGATCGGTTCCATCAGTTGCGGCCCAGCCTGTGGAATCGTCTGGCGATAAGCGCCCCTGGCAGCGATCTCGAATGCAACAGCAGACGAGTCCACCGCATGGTATGCACCATCAATCAGCGTTATTTTGACATCGAGCAACGGGAATCCGGCGAGTACGCCTTCAACCATACAGCCTGCGAAACCCTTTTCTATCGCGGACCAGAATTCTCGTGGTACGTTGCCACCGGTTACCTTAGACTCAAACTGAAAGCCACTACCGGCTTCACCCGGTTCGACGATATAGTCGATCTTACCAAACTGACCCGAACCACCGGTTTGCTTCTTATGGGTGTAGCTATCTTCAACGCGCTGGGTAATGGTTTCACGGTAAGCCACCTGTGGCTTACCCGCAGTAACATCAACCAAATGGGTACGGCGCAATATATCGATCTTAATATCGAGATGTAGCTCACCCATTCCCTTGATGATCGTTTCCCCGCTCTCGTCGTCGGTCTCTACATGAAAAGACGGGTCTTCCTTTACCATCTTGCCCAGCGCAATCCCCATTTTTTCCGAGGCTGTTTGATCTTTGGGCGTGATCGCGATCGAAATTACCGGGTCTGGAAATACCATCGGTTCCAGCGTCGCTGGCGCCTTGGGATCGCACAGGGTGTGTCCAGTCTGTACGTTTTTCATCCCGACTATGGCGACAATATCACCTGCTTCTGCCGAATCGAGCTCGATGCGTTCGTCGGCGTGCATTTCAACGATGCGGCCAATTCGTTCGGTTTTACCGGTAAAGGTATTTAGCACGGTCGTGCCCTTGCCCAGCTTACCCGAGTAAATGCGGGTAAAAGTCAAGGCACCAAATCGATCATCCATAATCTTGAAGGCTAGCGCTCGTAGGGGTTTACCCGGATCAACCATGGCAAACTCACCGGTTTCCTTACCTTCGAGGTCGACTTCGGGTTGAGGCTTCACTTCGGTCGGGTTAGGCAAATAATCAACTATCGCATTGAGGACCACCTGAATACCCTTGTTCTTAAAAGCGGAACCGCAGTATGTCGGGAAAAAATCCAGAGCGATCGTGCCTTTTCGGATGCAATACTTGATATCGTCCAGGGCTGGTTCTTCCCCTTCGAGATATTGTTCGAGCAAATCGTCGTCCTGCTCAAGCGCAAATTCGATCAATTTTTCGCGATACTCCTCGATCAGGTCGACCATATCTGCCGGCGGCTCCACGATTTCGTATTTGGTTGGATCGCCCGATTCATCCCAGACCCAGGCTTTGCGTGTAAGTAAATCTACCACGCCCCTGAAGTTTTCCTCGGTGCCAATTGGCAGCGTCATGATCATTGGGTTAGCACCCAGGACATCTTCGATCTGTTTCACCACTCGATAGAAATCGGCACCCAGGCGATCGAGTTTATTGACGAAAATAATTCGAGCTACTCCCGAATCATTGGCGTAGCGCCAGTTGGTTTCGGACTGCGGTTCGACACCGCCGGAGCCGCAAAATACGCCGACGCCACCATCGAGTACTTTCAGGGAGCGATACACTTCGATGGTAAAGTCAACGTGTCCCGGGGTATCGATAATATTCAGGCGGTGTTTGTCCCATTCGCAACTGGTGGCAGCTGACTGAATGGTAATACCACGCTCCTGTTCCTGATCCATGAAGTCGGTAGTTGCCGCACCATCGTGTACTTCACCGATTTTGTGAATTTTTCCGGTAAGTTTCAGTATACGCTCGGTGACCGTGGTTTTTCCCGCGTCAACGTGGGCAAAAATGCCGATATTCCGATATGTGCTCAGGTCAGCCATCATGGTTTCCAAATAAAAAAGTTATAAAAATCTCACTGCGCCAGCAGCTAATAGACCAGATCCTTGAAATTTCCAATAAAAAGCCCCCACCTTCGTCGGCCGAAGATGCGGAAAATATTGTAAACTATTGATTTACATAGAAATATTAACGAGCTGGATTTCCACCGGCGCACATTCTATCACAGAATTTGATAACGGGAATGGCTAGTTGGGCAAATATGAAAAAATAAGTCGCGCCTTGTCCAAAAAATAGTGCGCAATGAAATTAAATCGCAGAATCTTTTGCTAGCGGTTTTTAAATTCTGGTTTTCGTTTTTCAATAAAAGCCTTCATTCCCTCTTTCTGGTCTTCAAGGGCAAATGTCGAATGGAATAGCCGGCGCTCGGTTTTCATGCCCTGCGACAGCGTGGATTCAAGCGCGGTATCTACTGCTTCCTTCACCAGTTTTACCACGGGACGCGAAAAAGATGCGACTTGCCGCGCGGTTTCGAGCGCCACTTCGAGGTATTTATCCAGTGGCTCTATGCGCGATACCAGCCCTGCACGTTCGGCCTCCTGCGCATCCATCATACGACCGGTCAAACACATGTCCATCGCTTTGGCCTTACCAACCAGTCGTGTTAACCGCTGGGTTCCACCTATTCCAGGCATGGTGCCTATGGTCACTTCGGGCTGACCGAATTTAGCGTTATCGGCGGCGATGATAAAATCGCACGACATCGCGAGTTCACAGCCACCCCCGAGCGCGTACCCTGCTACCGCGGCAATCACCGGCTTGTGACACAGCGCTATTCGATCCCATTGCCCGCTAAGGTTTTCATCGGCGAGCATCTGCTGATAAGTGTTTTCACTCATTTGCCCGATGTCGGCCCCCGCGGCGAAAGCCTTTTCACTGCCAGTAATAATGATGGCAGCTATCGCGTCGTCAGATTCGAGGTCATCGAGTGCTTCGGTCAATTCTGCAAACAATGCCGGGCATAACGCATTCATCGCTTTGGGACGGTTAAATGTGATGATTCCGACCGACTGTTTCTTTTCTAAAAGAAGATTATTAAAATTCATATGTACCTCGGTTATTACGCAACATAAATTCTGTGTTTCTATGCGTTACTCGGGTTTTGCCCCACTTGAATATCTGGTAATTGAGGAGCCTCAACTTCGGCGCTATTCGCTGGTGGCATTACTTTCGCGTCGCCGGAAACGACAACCTTGCCATGCTGATTTCGCACCTGGCAATCGATCACGACGAATTTCCTTCGCTCATTCTTCTCTTTCACTGTCACGCTAGCCGTCAATGTATCGCCAATTCTGACCGGCAGCTTAAACGCCAGTTCCTGCCCCATGTAGATGCTGCCAGGACCGGGCATGACTGTACCAATGCAGGTAGAAATCAATCCCGCCGACCATATACCGTGAGCAACCCTCCCTTTAAAAATTGTGCTACTGGCATACTCTTCATCAAAATGCATCGGGTTAATATCGCCCGAAGTATCGCCGAATAGTGCAATATCGCGGTCTGTCAGGGTTTTCGTAAAAGTTCCCTGGCTACCGATTTCGAGATCGTCGAACGAGGTCGATTTAAGCATAGTCATTTGTACGGCTTCCTTCTAATTGCTCCGTATGGATGAATCCAGTCAAAAAGCATCGACAGCTATACTCATGGTACTCGCTGAGCCCGATAGCACGGTAGATTTTAACCCTTCGCTACGCGGCAGAATGTGTTCGCAGTAAAACTTCGCAGTGTTGAGCTTGTTACGATAAAAAACATCGCCTGAACCCTGCTCGATCAATCGTTTCGCGGCGATAGCGGATTTTGCCATCAACCATCCTGCTACCACGTATCCTGTCAGCATCAGGTAGTTGAAAGCGATTGAGCCGGGCAAGTCGGGGTCATTGGGCACCTGCTCCAGGTACCATTGGGTCGTGTTTTCGAGTGCTTGCAGCGCGCTGCTAAACCTTGTTTGCATCGATTCAAAATCATCACCCTGCGCATCCAGGTCTGCTTTAAAGGCTTTCAAGTCGGCGATCAATTCACCGACAGCCTGCCCCTCGTCGCGTAGAATTTTACGCCCCACCAGATCCATCGCCTGGATACCGGTAGTCCCCTCGTAAATGGTCACGATACGCGCGTCTCGCATGTACTGGGCCGCGCCGGTCTCTTCGATGAAGCCCATGCCGCCATGTACCTGCACTCCAACATAGGTAACTTCCTGGGCTACCTCGGTACACCAGCCCTTGCTTATCGGGGTGAGCAGGTCAATCCGACGTCGAGCTCTCGCACCGTCTTCGTCGACGCCCGCCTTGTGAGCCAGATCATAGGCATAGCCGGAAACATAGGCCAGAGCCCGGCTGGCTTCGCTGAGTGAGCGCATTTGCATCAGCATACGACGTACATCCCCATGATGAATAATCGTCACTCGGCCTTCATGCCCCGGAAGGCTTCCCTGCACGCGTTCCTGGGCGAAAGCCAGCGCATGCTGATAAGCGCGTTCGCACAGGCCAACTCCCTGGATTCCGACTTCGAGACGTGCGTGGTTCATCATCGTGAACATACAGGCCAGCCCATTATGGGCCTCGCCCACCAGGTAACCGAGTGCGCCGCCCTCATCGCCGTAACTCATGACACAGGTCGGGCAGGCGTGAATCCCCATTTTCGATTCTAGCGATACCACCTTCAAATCATTGTGTTCACCGGGATTACCGTCACTGTCCACCAAATACCTGGGCACCAGGAAAAGCGATATACCCTTGACCCCTTCAGGGGCATCGGGCAGGCGTGCGAGTACCAGGTGCACGACGTTTTCAGACATTTCGTGCTGTCCCCAGGTGATAAAAATCTTTTGCCCGGTTATGCGGTAATGGTCACCTTCGGGCACTGCCCTGGATCTCACTGCCGATAAATCCGAACCCGCCTGCGGCTCGGTCAAATTCATTGTGCCACTCCATTTCGCTGATACCATATTCGAAAGATAAGTCTGTTTGAGCTCATCCGATGCGTGCGCGTATATGGCTTCGATTGCACCCGATGTGAGCAGCGGGCAAAGCGCCAACGATATATTCGATGAAACCCACATTTCAGATACTGCGGACTGCACCAGGAAAGGCATGCCCTGCCCACCGAAATCGGGTGACTGACTCAAACCCTGCCAGCCATTTTCGGCAAACTGGTGGTAGGCGTCGGCAAAACCGGGCGGAATTACTACCAGACCATCTTCGATGAAAGTGCCATGCCGATCCCCAGGTTGATTGAGCGGTGAATATACTTCGTTCGCGAGCACACTTGCCTGCTCAAGAATCGCCTCGACCATATCCGGCGTCGCGTCTTCAAACCCTGGCATACTGGTAAGCAAGTTTATATCCGTCAGTTCATTGATGGCGAATTGCATATCTTTCAATGGCGCTTGATATTCGGGCATTGAGGGTTACCTTTTATATAAATTGTTAATCATAAAATTGTGTCGACTCGGGGAGCGACGCGCGCGACGGCACAATCTTATTTTCCGGACGGGTCATATTCGCGTACCCGAACGAAATACCGAATAGTAGCTTTTGCCTGGAATCGATCCCGAGTTGTTCCCGCACCGCGTCCGCGTTATACCCGAGAATGGTTTGGGGGCAACTGGCCACGCCATGCGCCTGCATCGTCAGCATTAAGTTCTGCGTATAAATACCAACGTCCACCGCCTCACGAATATCCGCCCAGTCCGGCATAAAGATGAACGCCACGTGCGGCGCGTCGAAGAATTCCAAATTACGCAAAAAAGCCTGGCGTTTGCCAGCCTTATCCTCTCGCGTCACACCGAGCGCCTTATACAGCATCAAACCAACATCCAGCTGGCGTTCACGATAAATCCCGCTGTATTTTCCCTCGTAAGGAAAATCGAGCGCGGTTTGACCCTCGCCGATGGTATTCATCAACGTATCGCGCATCGCATCGCGTTTGGCGCCTGACACGACATGAGTCAACCAGGGTTGAGTGTTGCAATTGGAAGGCGCGAAGCCGGCCACGGAAAATATTTTCTCGAGGGTATCAAAAGCGACTGGCTCAGGTAAAAATGCCCTGATCGAGCGCCGCGAAATCACCATGCGGTCAAACTCATCGGCCACAGCTTGCGTATCGTTATTGATTTCGGTATTAGGGATAGACATGAATGCATTCCAGATTAGCTGGATAATACCCTATCACGAATTGGCCCCGGTTTTGGCATTTGGTTCTGGTAATAACATCCGGATTGTTTTTTTCAAATTTTCATGCAGGCTCTCGATCTCACGCTCCTGGCCTGGATCGATCAGCCACTGGTAGACGATGCCGGACATCGAGGTTAAAAAATAGTGTGCCACC
>CAZJEJ010000131.1:0-6673 GCA_964544945.1 uncultured Gammaproteobacteria bacterium
GGGTCGGTAGTTCTTGATGGGCTAAATCAGGCAAGCAATTCCAGAACACGCCGTAGATACATATATGTAGGTTCGACGCCAGCATTCATGCTGCCGACGGTTCTGAAATTGCTTCCCTGATTTAGCCTTTACCCTACCCCTAGCTTCGATTATATTTCTGGACAATTACAACCAACCGAAGCGAAGTATAAGATCTAGACCTGACTCTTGGAACTGCACTTAACGATTGATATTTATTGTTCAGGCAAACAGAGCCACTTCTCTAATGTTTAGCATTATATAGCCGATAAGTGGTATTGAAATAATTGCATATAGAGCTATATTTACATGTAGACTGATAAAAACAATAAAAATGGGCTTTTTGCAACGGGGTGATAATATGGAAAGAGTCGTGAGAATTGAAATAAACGCGAAATGGGATGAAGAAGCGAAAGTCTGGGTAGCATCAAGTGACGACATCATTGGCCTTGCTACCGAGGCAGATACTATAGAAGAACTGGAGGCAATCCTGGCACAGGTCATTCCAGACCTGATAGAAGCCAACGGCATTAAGGGCGTACTACAGCCCAGGCAGAACCACCTGCCAGAACTACCATTTTTCTTGAATACCAGCAAGGAGATGCGTCTGTGTGGTTAAAGGATTAGAGAAGGAACTCAAAAAATATCTAACGGCAAACAGCTGCCACTTGCTGAGACAAGGCAAGGGCGATCATGAAATCTGGTGGTCTCCTCATACAGAAATAGAATTTCTGGTCAAGGCGCACAAGTTAAAATCCAGGCACACAGCCAACGAGTCATGCAAACAAGCTGGCCTACATAAAAACTTTTAACGTACCAGCCCGATACTACCAACCTGTGATAAAGCGTCTAACTTAGTGACATCGGTGTTACTAAGTTCTTGGCTACTTTTTCGCAGCGGTAAGCAAGATTTCTATCAATACCCGTATCACTTAGGGCGATTGATCTGGATTTGAATTTATTCTCAGTGGTGAGAATAATTTCTTTGCTCGGCCTGCCTGCACCAGTTTCGATTTCCTGAGTTATCTCGCCAATCCTTCGGACTTTGTCTGAGCGCTCGGACAAGGTTCCGTATCAGTTCTAGCACCTGGCTTTACAAACCAATCCACCAGGCCAGAATTATAATATACGTATAACGAACGAGTTTATCTAAAATAAAACCACAGGGTTTTTTCGTAAGCCGTTGAATATAAAGTAATAAATGGTGCCCCCGGCCCGGTTCGAACGGGCAACCTACGCCTTAGGAGGGCGTCGCGCTATCCAATTGTGCCACGGGGACAATTACGCGTGATTGTAGCAGTTGCCTGACCCGATGAAAATTAGAGGTGCGCTTATTCCTGGTAATAATAATCGTACTTCACTAGCAAGCTACGCATAAAATCCCAGGCCTCGCTATAGGTTAATCCACTATCCTGCGGGATGATTATTTTCACGTAGAGATCATTGCCTTTTTCTGCCTTGAGTCGGGCCAGGCGCTTTTCGACTTCGTTCAATGGCAAGTTGGTAAAGCCAGCATCGCCGGGTTCTTTGTAACGTATGATTTTGCCGCTCTCACCCTTGATATAATATACCTCGGTGATGTATTTGCCTCTAGCGGAGCGCGCCGGTTTGATCAATTCTTCATATTTGGATTTGACGACTTCATACTCGCCCTTGAGCGACAGTAATTGCTGGTTGTATTGCGCCACTTCTCGATCGAGCAACAGTTTTTCCTGCGTCAGGTTGGCGATGTTCTGCTGTTGAGCCTGACTGGAGACGGTGAGGGATCGGATTTCGGTTTTTGCCAGCTCGAGTTCGGTTAGCGTGGCTTCACTTTCACTTTTTGCCAGTTCGAGACTTTTTAATGTTTTATCGCTTTCAATTCGCTGCTTTTCGAGTTGCTCACTAAGCCTCGCGACCTGGCTCGCCAGGGTTTCGTATCTGGCGTTCACCGACTCGATTTCCAGATTCGCTGCGGTTATGGCTATATTAGCCTGCTGCAGCGATTGCTGGAGTTCAGTATTGTCTGCTTGCAGCACGGCGATGGTTAATTCCTGCTGATTCAGGTTTTCTTTCGCTGCCTGTAATGACTCGTCTTTTTGCAGTAATCGCAGGCGCAGAATGGAATTGGCCTGTTCCGCGTTGGTCAGTCTTTCTTCAAGCGTCGCGTTTACCTGGGTAGTGGACTCGATCATTTCTGCTGCGAGCTGTTCTGCGGCTACGCTTTGCTGCAATTCGGCCACCAGTTGCCAGTTTCGTACGATCAGCAGGCTGGTTGCCATGAGGAAAATCATCGTGATCACCATCATGATGTCAGTAAACGATGGCCAGAAGCTATTGTCGCCGATATGGCTGCCCTGTCTTTGTCCGATGGTGGCAAAACTGGAATGCATAAAAATAGTGCCTGCCTGTTATTCGTTCTCTGAGCGAGTAACAGGCAGGCGGAACCCCTCGCGTAACAAAGATTTAATTTCCCCCAGATCGCTCCCAAGCTGCTCAATTTGTTCTCGGTTGCGATTGATTTCTTCCTGCAGGCTTAACGCCGATGCATGGTAGACATCCTGAGTATCTTTCAGGCTATCGGCCGAACGGATCACCGACTTGATCAAATCACCCATTTTATAAGCCATTTCATCGCTACGTTTAACGAATTGAGGGAGCAGGTAAACCGAAGTCAGATGTTCGATACCGCTGATAAAATGGGTCTGTACATCGCTGAGACGAGTATAGAAATAGCCGAAGATGACGTAACTGACGATCGCGGTAATCGTTGTTGAAAGTGCTGTTGACATACCGTGAATCACGAGGCCCATACCCCCGAGGCTACCGGCAGCCGAGTCTAGTAGATCGGAAGCACCGAGGAGTGCAATAGAGAGCGCTACAATGGTACCGAACACACCCGTCAATATCAGGATGTTATTAATAAATCTAACCAGACCAAATCTGGTTCCTTCGTCTGCACTGAGCATTGCGGCGAGCGCGCTGTGATTTATTTCACCACCCGCTGCCTGAATCGATTGCATCGTGGCATAACGTTTGACCAGGATAGATTCTGCTGGCAATCCGTCGAAAAAATCGGTTTTTAACGATTCGATGTTATCGACCAGGCCTGCTATGGTCTGCTCTTCCTGTTTGTAACGATACAGCAGATACAGAGTATTAAGCATGCCCCATGCCCATAGTATGATGATGGCGCTGTTGATAATTATTCCAGTCTGGGTTTGCTGGTTTTCGAAGTAAAACTCGTAGACGAGGTTGAATTTCCAGACGATAGCTATGCCTATAGCGGCTACGACGACGTAAAATTGAACGATAATTTTAGAGCTAAGGCTGGTGAGCAGACGTTGTATATCCATCGATTGGATCCCGGGCTAATTCGTGTGACAACTAGAGTGGGCTTACTCACCGGTACTACGAAAGATCCTTTGGTCGTGTTAAAAACCGGGAGATCGGCTCGGTTCAGAGACTGCCAGATGCTGCCTCGAATCGAAACCATTAGATAATGTTTTGATCAGGAAGTCAAAACTGAATGATTGGAACTATAGCAATGCAAAAGAACTCCAAATATTATGGAAATTCCATTCCCTTTAGTGTTTCTCCTATCGATTCAACCTGACTTTTACTCGGGTACAGGGGTGAAAATATGTGCCGAAAGGCGTAGTATTATCACCTTGAAACCCGAATAGGCATCGTTTTACGGAGTGAAGAAATGCTATTGATACCCGTTATGCGACGAGTGATTAAGTATGGAACCGTTTCACTAATTGATGCGTCAGGAAAGCGCCACCAGGTATCCGAATACGGTAAGCCAGAGGTGGTATTACGCCTGACCGACAATTCAATCGCGAAACGTCTGATGTTCGCAACTTCTATGGGTTGGTGCGAAGCCTATACGGACGGTAAGTTGCTATTTGAAGAGGGCACTTTACGTGACTTTCTGGAAATATGGGGGCGTTCTGAAATTATCCTCTCGCGAGGTTGGCCTGGAGAAATTTTTCGAATCTTTTACAGCGTTATCGCCGCCCTGGGACATTACAACCCGATAGAGCGGGCGCGTCGAAATGTCGCGCATCATTATGATTTATCTAGCGAACTGTACGGTTTGTTTCTTGATTCTGATCGACAGTACTCCTGCGCCTATTTTCCAAAGGGCGATGAGGATATTGAAACCGCCCAACGCTTAAAAAAACGCCATATAGCGGCAAAACTAGATATTAAACCCGGGATGACGGTTCTGGATATTGGATCTGGTTGGGGTGGCATGGCAATTTATCTGGCGGAAAACCTCGATTGTAATGTGCTAGGTGTTACGTTATCTGAAGAGCAGTATAAACTCTCCAGGCAGCGGGTAATAGAAGCTGGACTGGAGCAGAAGATACGTTTCGAATTACGAGATTATCGTACATTGACCGAGCAGGTTGATCGTATCGTGTCGGTGGGTATGCTTGAACATGTGGGGCAGTATCAGTACGGACAATTCTTCGGCAAGGTCAGGGAATTGCTAAAGCCAGATGGTATCGCATTAATTCATACTATTGCGCGAATGGAGAAACCTCAGCCTATACCCGCCTGGATTCGTAAGTACATTTTTCCTGGCAGTTACCTGCCGTCTACATCGCAATTGGCCCGTGCCTGTGAACGTCATCGATTCTGGGTTACCGATATCGAAAACCTTCGCTTGCACTACTCAAAAACCCTGATTAAGTGGTATGAGCGATTTACCCATAATCGCGAAAAAATTGCCAAAATTTATGACGAGCGGTTTTGCCGGATGTGGGAAATGTACCTGCTCGCCAGTGAGATGACGTTCAGGGTGCAGCATATTACTGTATTACAACTTCAACTCACGCGGGAAATCGATGTGTTACCGATCACGCGAAATTATATGTTAGAGAACGAGCGGGCGCTTGCTCGCAAAGATAGCTCCTGGACTACTCCCAGGCCAAAGAAAAAGGCTCGGATGCCCGCCGAGGAAGAACTGGTTGTCTAGTCCCAATGCCCTGTACAAGGGTTACAGGTTATCAGCGAAGGGCTTTCATAGCGTTGCTTTACGCAAATGATTGATCAGGTCGATCTGCGTAATCAGTCCATAGAATGTATCGCCATCCGCGACTATCGCAACTTTGTCTTTCTTAAACAGGTGCAGAATTGAATCGATACTGGCCGATGGATGCACGATCTCAAGTTCTGTGACCATTACCTCCGAGACCTTCTTTTCGAACTTCAACTCGTCGTTATAAATTCCCAGGAGAATATCCGACTCGTCGATCAGGCCCACGACCTTGCCCGCATCGAGAACCGGAAGTTGCGAAACATCGAACATGCGCATGCGCTTGTAAGTGGTAATCAAGTTATCTGCAGGGGTTACCGTCACAAGGTCGCCGGTGTCCGCTGGACGCGCGATTAAATCCCGCAGGTCGCCGAATTCTTCCCGGGTCAACAGTCCCTGATCGGCTAGCCAGGAGTCGTTAAAAGATTTCGATAAATATTTATTCCCGGTATCGCCTACGAGGGTAACGACGCGCCTGGGCGCAGTTTGTTCACGACAGTATCTCAGTGCCGCGGAAAGCAGTGTTCCGGTAGAAGACCCAGCCATGATGCCTTCTTTTTCCAGTAACTCCCGCTGGATCTGGAATGCCTCTCGGTCGGGAATTGTATAACCTTTGGTGATCAGGCTTAGATCACAAATCGAAGGTATAAAATCTTCACCTATACCCTCAACCAGCCAACCTGTGGCCTGTGGCATTACGCCACTCTCGATGGTTTCGACCAAAATCGAACCCTGCGGGTCCGCCAGAATCATTTCACATCTGGGAGCAGTTTTTTTAAAGAATCGACCCAAACCGGTTATCGTGCCACTGGAACCCACACCGACTACCATCGCATCTATATTGCCATCCATTTGCTCGAGAATTTCCGGGCCAGTACTAATTTCATGGGTAAGCGGATTGTTGGGATTTGAAAACTGGTCGATCCAGAAAGAATTAGGAATTTCCTTTTCCAGTCGGGCTGCATAGTCCTGGTAATATTCTGGGTGACCCTTTTGCACATCCGAACGGGTGAGCCGAACCTCGACCCCCATGGCACGTATATGTCGAATCTTATCAGGACTCATCTTGTCTGGTATAACCAGAATTAGCTTATATCCCTTTTGTGCGGCAACGAGGCCGAGGCCGAGGCCAGTATTACCAGCAGTCGCTTCAATGATAGTTCCGCCGGGTTCTATTTTCCCTTCTTTCTCTGCTCTGTCGATCATCACCACTGCGATGCGATCTTTGATCGAGCCTCCAGGGTTTTGGCATTCCAACTTGACGAATAAATCGCACAAACCAGTGTCAAACTTGCTCAGTTTTACCATTGGGGTGTTGCCAATTAAATCAAGAACCGAGTTTTGTATGGGCATAAGAACATTTTCCAATCGAGAAGTGAGCCTGAGAGAAGCCTGGCAATACCCCTAATTTAAACCCTTCGGCTGAGTCGTTCAAGCAGTAGCTCAAAGTTGATATGTGGCTGTAGGTATAAATTCTGTTTTGGCAAAAATCTGCGCTTTTCACAGGATATAACCATGTCTATATAGCGATATTCCCTGGCTTGATAAAGATCGCCTGGTTGATTTATTACTAAACTCAGCTATGCTGATTTGAAATGCTTTTCAGGGTTGTTTGTGGCTACCACA
>CAZJEJ010000132.1:0-4073 GCA_964544945.1 uncultured Gammaproteobacteria bacterium
TTGCTAGTCGCCAGCGCGCTCGGGGGTGCGATACTGTTACTGGTCGCAGATATCGCCGTACAGCTGCTCTCCAGTGGCGGCGAAATAAAACTCGGGGTTATTACCTCGCTGGTTGGCGGACCATTCTTTTTATTCCTGATTTTAAAGTCGAGAAATATGTTGCTATGAGCCTGCTCAACGCGACTAAATTAGAATACCTGATCGGAGATCTGCCAATTCTCAAGGGTATTGATTTTGAGATCAAAGAAGGCGAACTGGTGGGTCTGATCGGCCCCAACGGTGCGGGTAAAAGCACACTGTTACGCCTGCTCACCCAGGTCGAGTCACCGAGCGCCGGGGAAGTATTTTTCGACGGTAGTGCGATAGACCGGCTCAGCCCCGAGGAGCGCGCGCGCCGCATCGGCTACCTGGTGCAGGGCGCCAGGGCGCACTGGCCATTCTCGGTAGAAAAGCTGGTCGGACTCGGCCGTATTCCTTACCAGAAATGGTGGCAACAGGCGTCGAACCAGGATAACGAGAAAGTTTTACAGGCGATGCGCATGACCGAAACCCTGGCTTATCGAAATCGCGTCGTCACCACGCTCTCCGGGGGCGAGCACACGCTAGTGATGCTCGCTCGCATCATGGCGACCGAGCCGCAATTGATCTTCGCCGATGAACCGGTCGCGGCACTCGATCCCTACCATCAGTTACATGTGATGGAAATTCTGCGTAACCACGCCAGGGATCAATGTGCTGCAGTCGTTGTACTGCATGACCTGAGCCTCGCCGCGCGGTTTTGTGATCGCCTCTATTTACTAAACCACGGTGAGTTGTATTGCTGCGGTAACACTGCCGACGTCCTGAGCGCAGAAAATGTTGCCACTGTCTATGGCGTCAAAAGTCGTATCGACTTCGATAAAGAAGGGATAAGCGTGACACCGATATCCCGGCTGGGGGATCACCATCCTTAAAAATACCAGGCCAATTGCATGAAGACCGATTCATCGATACTTAATGACTTGCCAGGAACACCAGAATCGATGCCGCCGAATTCAGAGCCCTGATTGCCTGTTGGGAGGTTGACGGCTATTAATAACTCCAAGTCTTGACGTAAGTCATGCAGGCTCACCAGTTGCAGCAGACTGGAATCGTCGTTCAGGTTGACAAACAGGCTCGATGTCAGGAGCCATAGCGGCGTTAATTCTATTGTGGCCGATGCCGACAAATAATCTTGTCCGAGGGTGAACAATTCACCGCGTTGTAGGCGCGCCAGCAATTCTGCATGGTTAGCCAGGCTGGTCGGGCTATAGTTGCCGTCATCGATGCCAAATCCATTGCGATGTAATTCGAGAACTCCACTCACGTTTTTATTCCAGGCGATCCATGAGTAAGAGACATTAAGCACCCCACTCACGATATTATCGTTGTTAACCTCGCTGGCAACGATGTCACTGCGCCAGATTGAACCGCCGACATTTACTACCGCGCCCAGGCCAATGGTGCGTTGATCAAAATGCTTTGCGAGTAGAAAATCGAATTCATAGTCGTCCAGGAAGACATGGTATTTGAGCGCGCTCGATGCTACTCGGTGACCAGTATTGCCGTTATCGTTTCGACGCCCCACCCATACGGCCTGTAGATCATTTCCGCTATCAAACAAGTACTGGCCGTAAAGCATGTCGTCGCCGGTTTTATATTCTTTATCGATCGCGGCTGGATCAAACGGGTTAAAAAAATCCATCGGGTTGTAAATGATACCATTACCCCAGGAGACCGCCTGGCGTCCGACCCTGAAAACTGTCCGTTCGGTGGTATAGCTTAGATGTAACCGATCCAGCCGAAGTGCGGTAATAGATTCTTCATCCTCGCTGATGACGTGGGTTAAATCCATTAAGCGATTACTATCCCTGGGTATCAGTCCTGAGGTGAAGCCGATTCCCGGATTCCCTTTCTGCAGGGATACCGAGTCACCATCTTTTATCAAAAATTGAAAGTCCGCGTTAAATGCCCAGGCATTTCTATAAGCCGAGAAATTTAATCGTAAATCTGCATTGCTATCCCGGGCTGGGTCGTCGGTAATGGTCTGGAATAGACTGTCGGCGGGGTAATTCGTTATTAATGCCTGGTACTTTACATGGCCTTTGTAGTCTGTATCGGTTGCGGCCTGGGCCGGAGCTAATGCTAAAAGCAATAACGCCGTCATCATGGATGCTAAATATTTCGTCATTCCGGGCCTGATTCGGAATCTAATTGAGCCGGAATCGTCCCGACTACCTGCACTTCATCGCTTATAATTTTACCGTCCTGCATCCTGATCAACCGCTTCGCATAGGACATCACGCGCTTGTCGTGGGTAGCGATGATAAAGGTAATATTGTGATGCTGATTGAGCTCGGAAAACAGGGTCATCAGGTGCGCCGAAGTCACGCTATCCAGATTGGCCGTAGGTTCATCTGCCAATACCAGTTTGGGTTGCGAAACGATAGCCCGCGCAACCGCGACGCGTTGTTGTTGCCCGCCCGAGAGTTGTGCGGGCCGGCGATTTTCCATGCCCTCAAGGCCAACTTCTTTTAAAATGTCGAGGGCTTTTTGCGCGCGTCGATTGGCGGCCACACCCTGTACCTGCATGACAAACTCTACATTTTCCTGTGCGCTGAGTACCGGGATTAAATTATAGGCCTGAAACACGAAACCGATATTGTGCAATCGCATATCGGCGAGCGGACCTTTTCTGAGCTGGTCGACGCGAATGCCATCCATCTGGATTTCGCCGCTATCGGGCGTGTCCAGACCGCCGATTGCATTTAGCAGGGTGGTCTTGCCGGAACCGGAAGGACCCGACAGGCAAACGAATTCGCCTTCCTCGATAGTGATATTGACATTATCGAGCCCGGTAATGGTCTCGTCACCCTGCGTGAAGGTTTTGAATAATTGCTTGCAGCTTATCGTGCTCATGGTTTGTTTATCAGGTAATATTTATTAGGGTCAGGTTGAATTAATCGCCTGTACAGGGTCCAGTCTCGCCGCACGCCAGGCTGGCAATATACTGGCCAGAGTACCCAGTATGAGGACGACGCTATTGGCCAAAATCACATCGTGCAAGGTAAGAGACGGATAGAGCACGCTGCTTGCACCCATCATCGCCATGCCTTCGGCAACCACGGAAATATCCAGTCCGCTTTCAAGCGGCTTTATCGTCAATATAGCGAGCAAATTCCCGGTAGATAAACCGATTAATAGCAGCAGTAACGACTCGAGTAAAATTTGATAGACGATCATACCGGGGCGCATGCCAAGCGCCAGGATCAACCCGATTTCGCGGACGCGTTCGAAGACAGCCATCACCAGGGTATTGACCAGGCCAAACGAGAGCGCCAGAAAAATAATGATGACCCATACCAGCACAAAGCCATCCATCATACCGAGCATATAGCGTAAGTAGGAATCGAGTTCATACCAGGCCTTGATTTCCAGCGTTTCGGGTGTCGCCTGCCTGAGGTTTCGATACAGGATTTCTATATCGCGAAAGTCTTCACCGGTTATGGCGATTTGCGAAACCAGGCCATCTATCTTCAGCAAGGTCTGTAGTGTACGGCGTGCGGCATATACATTAAATTCTTCCAGCCCCGGTATTTTTGCCTTATAGATTCCCACCACCCTGAAACCCCGTTCGGCAATATTATTCTCAGGGTCCTGGCTTGAGACCACGACGCGCTTGCCGAGCCGGGTTTCGATACGCTCGGCAAGTTTTGCACCTATGACAAGCCCCCTGTCGCTGTCCGATTCCAGGAAACGGCCCTCGACAATCTGATCGGCGATTCCGGTGATCGCATTTTCGGCTACCGGATCGACACCCAACAGGTTGATACCACGGCTCTCGCGCTCGCTCGAAATGATCGCCGGCACTTTGATGCGGGTTGTCCAGTTTTTTGTCGCGGGGTCATTCAGGGCGTCGAGTAATTCACCACTCGGTTCGGCAATACTGTTAACCACGCTCGGATCGTCCCGAAATTTCGGGTGATAGATCTGGATATGCCCCGGCAAATTCTGGATACCCTGCCTGAGCAGGTCATCGACCATGCCTCGCATCA
>CAZJEJ010000132.1:4173-6628 GCA_964544945.1 uncultured Gammaproteobacteria bacterium
ACGACGCCAGGGCCCAGTATCAGCGAAAGGAAGGAAACGCTCGGGTACATGCGATCGGGCAGGTTAAATTTGACCGCCATTTCTTCCATGCCGGGGTAAGTAAAACCGGCGATGCTGAGATACCAGGTAATCACAAAGCCAACCATGACGCCGAGTCCGAGGCCAAGGCCAGCCATCATCGAGGTTTCCATCATCACCAGCCGAGACAGGTTGCCGGGCTTCAGGCCCAGGGCCATCATTACGCCGAACTCGCGCGTGCGCTCCAGCACCGACATCAGTTGCGTGTTGAGGACGCTAAACGCCACGAGGATGACGAGCACCGTATATATAAACCAGGCGCTGGTCATATCGGCCTGTATCGCCTGTTTCAGGCCGGGCTGCAGCTGGTCCCAGTTCAGCACTACTAACCGATCCCTGTCGGCGAGTAATGCCAGGATGTCTTGCTGCAATTCGTCGACCTCTTCGATATGACGGGCACGAATGGCGATACTGTGCCCTTTTCCTTGCATCGCAAACACATCCTGGAAATAAGCCAGGCTAACTTGCGCCATGCTGCGATCGAGATCCGGCAGGCCGGATTCAAATATACCGACGACCTTGACCACGCCTGCGGCAAAAGAGTCGTCGAGGCCACTGCCCAGAAAGGTGATTTCATCACCGAGTTCCACTTTTAAATTGCGCGCCAATACCGAGCCGATGACTATTTCTTCAGCACCGTCCTGCTGCAAATACCGACCCTGCTTTACCAGGCCCGGAATGGTCGATACCAAAGCCTCGAATTGAGGCTCGACGCCGAGAATCTGCAAACCGTAAGTACGTTCGTTGCTGGAAGCCAGGGCGAAACCAGATGCGCGAGCGCCGATGCTTTGCAATCCTAACTCAGAGCGTAATAACTGCGCGGTCGCAGTGATATCGTCCAGGGTATAGCGCATCTTATGGTCATCCAGATAACCCTCGCGCTGAACCTGAATATGGCCTGAAAACGCCTGCAGGGTATTGTCGATCATCATCTCATAGCTGCCAAATTGCAGCGAAATACTAAATACCAGCAGGCTGTTGGAAAAGACCATCGCGCCGACGGTCAACCAGGTGCGGCGTTTATATCGCCACAGATTACGCCAGGCTAATCGAAGAGCTATATAGCTCATTGGCGCGGGTTGCGTAAATTTGACAGGGTAAAAAGACGGTCGGACAAAGCCACGTCGAAGTCCACATTATCGATCACCATTTCGGTCCACTCCCCTGGCTTATCGACCTTGTTCATACGCATGCGACTGGCAATGGCGCGGCCATCCATCTCCACCACTTCGAGCGTGTTCATTTCCTTCACCAGCACATCGTCCTGGTCCCAGAACTCCTGCCGCATCATGACGAAATCGTCGCGAATCACCACGATTTCCTTACCCCAGACCACCGCCGCCTCTTCGTGGGGTATCGACTCGATCGTATAGTAGCGATAGCCTTCTTTCAGTTCGGTGCCGAGCAGGCGATGATCGTACTGGTCGATAATATCGGTAGACTTGCTGATGTCCTTGTTGGAAAAATCGCTACCCATCCAGCCCTGATTCATCATCGACGAAGGCACCTTGATGATGCGATTCACCTTGGGTGTGTAAGTCCACATATTCTGGTCCCTGATCAGGGTGCTATTTCCGGCATCGCGTTTCGGCCTGGTTACGCGCACCAGAGTAACTTTTTCGCCCTGGGTCCATGCCTGCATCGATATGGTGCGCTCCCAGTCGCTGCGATGCACCGTCATGGTCATCTCCGAATAAGAAGTCACCCCCCGCCAATGTTCCATCGCAGCGCGAATTAAATCTCTCGGATCGAGTACATTGTCTTCGACAGCAATTACCTGGCCTGGAAAGATCCAAAGGCTAAAAATCAACAGGCTAATTTGAAATAATCTTTTATCGTAGCTGCGATTCATAAACGCTATTCTCGGCTAAATATTGTCAGGTACATTCTATCCCACACCGTCAGGGCGTTATCGGTCCTATATGCACCAAATTTAAAATTGAATTAATGGTAACATACCAGTTCCTATCCCATTTTGAGCGGGGCTGTTACCGTCAGGTACCCCATATCGGCAGAGATGTAGTTTATTCGGGGAAATACAAACCCAGGAGCACACCATGAGCAACGATATAAAAGACAACATCAAACGACAATCCACCTGGATACGCGGTTTATATATGCTGCTGTTTTCAATCTTCTGTGGGCTCGCCGATTTCGTGCTTTTCTCCATCGTCATTTTTCAGTTCCTCCTCAAACTATTTACCGGTGACACCAACGACCGCCTGCGTAAATTGGGACAAAGTATTTCTACCTACATCTATCAAATCCTCCAGTTCCTCAGCTTCAACAGCGAGGTCCACCCGTATCCATTCGGCGCCTGGCCGAAAGGCGAACCTAAAGCGGCTAAAAAGATAGAAGCAGGTGAACCGAAAGTAGA
>CAZJEJ010000133.1:0-6625 GCA_964544945.1 uncultured Gammaproteobacteria bacterium
TTCATTCGACCGGCGGCGGGTGATTAATGGCCGAATGAATTCGGCCCTACAGGGTGCGCTGGGGTCGAAATTCATTTGACCAACAACCAACAAATTTCTATCGTTACCGGAACAGGTAAATCGGACTCGACCAGATGACGTGACCATCTTGCTGGACGATGCGAATATAAATGGCATTATCACGACCGTCGATCAGCGATATGCGACGGTCCAGATTGATTTGGTAGTGCGGATTTTCATCGGGCAGTCGAAACACGCGAATTTTTCTGCCGAGACCGCCGGCCTCAAAGATTGTATCTTCATACCCGATATCGCTTACCGCTATGTCTGCTTTGACCAGCTCTGTGTCGATGCTTAAGGTACCTTGATCCCTGTTTTCCAGCACTGCATAAAAACCACCGTGGCCGCCGGTCGTCAGGGCTTGCCACTCCAGTTGACCGGGCTTCGACAGCTCGAAGCGTTTATCGATATTGTGGCGATTGATGGCTTCTACGCTTTTAAATGCGTTGTTTTTGAGGGTTGCCTTGCCGTCCCAGATAGTTTCACGACCACGGCCGCGGTATTCCGAACCTTCCCAGACGATAGCGATTCGATGGCCCAGGTCGGCTTCGGTATAAGGACGCCAGGTTTCCAGTGTTTGCAGGGCGTTGCGAATTTCGACTCGCTCGATTGGAGCAGAACCAACGGCGTTAATTAGCAGGCTAAAAGCTTTGTCTTCGCAGCGTAATATATCTCCCATCTTTGCGCCCCGGGTGTTTTGACTGCTGGCTTCTCCCATATTAGGGTCGGAGTCGAATAGTTCTGCATCAGAATCAAACCGGGCGGTTAGGTCAAGAATCATGCGGCAACCAGTGGTGCCGTAATGGTGACGTTTGCGGATGCTGTCGGCCAGCGCCTCACGCGTTAGTTCGGTCGCGAGCATGCAGGTAAGTCCGCCGTATGAACCGAACCTGGTCGCGCCAGGATGGCTTGCCCCCGGTCTGCCCTTGTGACCATCCGAATTGGAAACGATGCCGATCCGGTAGCCTTTCTCCAATGCGTCATCGACCAGCCATTCGAAACTGCCCCAGGCCGAATGCACTTCGACAGAAGTTTCGAGCCGCTCATCGTGCGCGATTTTGACATCGGCGTATCGCCCGCCTATATGCGCGAAAACCACGCAATCGCGTCCCTTTAACCGGGTAAATAACTCGCGCGCCGAAGTGGCGTCGCTATCGACATCGGAAAGATCGTCGACCAGTGCGTGCGAGGAGCGATAGATCGGTTGACCTTCCTGTAAATACAGTACATTGCGGTCGCCGCCGAGGCCCGTATTACCCGACCACTCGTAACCGGGAAAGGCGATAAAGCGATGGTCCTGATTAAACTCTCGCGTCAGATCGTTCAGATGTTGCCAGAATTCGTTGGTAATCTGGAAGTCGTTGCCCTGGTGTGCAGTCGCGTCGAGAAAGGCCAGGTCGCGCGCGAATTCGTGATAATCCCGCGCCGAATTGGTGCCGATGGTTTCTTCCGATTGCCCGTGTAAATCACCCCAGAATGGCAGCAGTTCGGTATCGCCAACTATACGCAGCGGATTGGATCTGGCCAGTGACTGCTTTTTATCGTCGACCAGGTCGATCCATAAGCAGGCGGTTTCCGAACTTGACGACAGTCCATCGATAACCACGCATCGCTGTCCAGGCTTGAAGTCTATCGATTTCGGTAAGCCGGTTAGCGCCAAACTAGCACGCAGAAATATAGTTTGATCGCACTGGTCACTCGGGTTGCCCCAACGGTCTTCCGCCTTGATCGACAGCCGAAACGGTTGACCAACCCGGCGTGTGGTCGGCACCACCGCTTTCCATATATGGGGTTTGCCAGGGACGATGGCGATCTCCGGCTGCTGTGGCAACTCGACGTAGTTATAGGTCGCGATCGCATCAACCAGCACGCGAAACTCGAAGCTGTGTTCGCAAAAAGTCTGGAGTCGTATACCGGGACTACCACCGCTGCGATCGCCGAAGCGCACGATAATTTGATCGCCCTCGCGCAGGAACCCTCGCACTATCTTGATGTACAGGGTTTTGTCCCACGGACGAATATTTCGCTTCATATCGTATTCGATATGCAGTACCGCACCATTCGAGGCGACGACGCTGACATAATTTGCTGCGCTCGGGTCGTCGAATTGAGGTTTGCCCATATCGCTCGCGAATCGATGCACGATTTTAATCGAACCGGTGTCATCGATACCGAAGTAGCCGGCAGTATA
Source organism: uncultured Gammaproteobacteria bacterium (assembly GCA_964544945.1). Taxonomy (GTDB): domain Bacteria; phylum Pseudomonadota; class Gammaproteobacteria. The sequence goes on from CAZJEJ010000133.1 coordinate 2,252, forward strand.
GGTCAGTTTGAACGATTGATAAGATCCGGCTTCGAAACTACCGGTGGGTTCAACCGTGGCGAACCCCATTTTTTCGGGTAGGTAATTTGAGTGTGGCATTTAAAATATCCGGGTTAAATTGGGTCGAGCACCTGCTCTATATTGGTGCCGTGATCTAGTGCCAGCGCGGTTATCGGCGGTGCAACTGTACAGTCGACCGCCAGAATCGCACCTGTGCTATGTGCGATCAGGGATTCCATCGCTATCGAATTCGGATTGCCCATTCTTATCACTACCTGAAGCTTAGTCCGCCCAGGTGGGTCTCGACCCCGGTCGTAATATAAGTGTAGTCGTTGCCTACCGTGATGATATCTACGCCGAGTTGATTTAGTTTATTGGCCGTTTCTGAATCTTCGGTGTAGACGGCTGTTATCCTGGCGGCACTAGCGCACCGAAGTAGAATATCTTTGACTACATCCATGGAGTCGACTCCGTAGGGGTCGGGTATGCGGTTCTGGCGCAGGGAAATAGACAAATCACCCGGGCCGATCAAAATACCATCGATCCCGTCGACTGCAAGGATTTCATCCAGATTATTATAGGCTTCGCGTGTTTCGATCTGTACCAGCGCAGCCGAACAGGCATCGATCGATTCGAGGTATTCATTAACGCCCAGCTTATACAATCCCGCTGCATAACCGGGGCCATAGGAGCGCTCGCCAACAGGTACATAGCGGATCGCGGCGGCTAATAGCTTTGCATCTGCAGCCGAATTAATCATCGGCGCAATTACTCCCAGGGCGCCAAAGTCCATTGCGCGCGCTGCGGCGTCCCATCGATTCAGCGGTATTCTCACCAGTGGCGTTTTACCGGCTGATACCACAGTGGCGATGCCTGCACGCACCGAATTTTCGTCGAAAAATCCGTGCTGCATATCGAGTACCACCACGTCGAACCCCTGATTGGCAACCATTCCCAGGTAGATCGGGTCTGGGATGAAGCACCATCCCCCAGTGATTGTGTTAGCCGCATTTAGCAGTCGCTTGAATCGTTGCATGGGTAGTGCCTCTCGTTTAAATTAGAATTTGATTACTATTTTGCGGATTCCATTCTGTGATTGTAACCGATTATCCCAGGTACGAAACAGGCAGATACTTCGGCGGATTTTCAGTGTCACGGCAGCCAGGCAAGCATTCCATCTGGTAGTCTGCGTTGGTGTTGAGGAAGAATGGAGGAGGCAGGGCGGGCTAGATAGTCAACCTGTCGGGGAGATGAAATTCGCGTAAACAGCGTTAAAATCTTCCAGTTCATCGGTTGGCAACCCCAGGAAAATCGGCTCTATATCTTTGCGGTAGATATTAATTTTAGCGTTGTAGACATTCCGGCCCCTGAAATGCTTATCGACAATCATGTACTTATGTACCGTGAACTTGCCGTTTGCCATCTTTTCCCCGGTCAGATAGCAACTAATCGAGTCAATTTTATCACCGGACAATACCGGTCCTTCGAGGCTGGAAAGCGCTTCCTGCGTCTGGTCGATAAATTTAATGGTGTCAATATTAAACAGGGTGCTTTCTTCACTATCGTGAACAGGAACCCGGAAATCACCGAGCAAAACTTGTCCAGGCAATGCATGGTCAACCATCCGAGCCAGCTCGATGGTCACATCGCCAACGATATAGCTATAAACTGTGGGGCTGAGACCTTCCGATTGATAAAACTCATAATGGCCGCCGACATGAAACCCTGCTCGTAGCAATGGCGGGGTGTCGTGCGCCGATTTTTTCCGTGCAATGGCGTTATCGGCAAGAATCAGGTGCATAAAGAGGTAAAGATCGACGTTCGCCTGGAAGTTACGATCCCTGTTCCAGATATAGAACCCGTCACCCGTCGTGGTTCGGGCGAAGTTGACATAGATGTCGTTATTCAACATATTCGAATGGGCTGAATTGATCGAGTAAGCCAGACTATTCAACTGGGTTACCTGGTCCAGTGGTGAGAGAAGAGAGAATCCGACGATATCAAACAGGGCTACGGCACGGTCCCTGGCATAGGAAATACTGTAACGCTTGACGATTGACTCGATTGTTTCGTTGGGGACTTCGATGCCGGGCGTGAACGGTAGACTGATTCGTTTTGGAGGATATCCTAGCAGCTTCGAGAGGTGCTTGAGCTGGGCTTCATCGCTTTTCTTTGGACCGATAATGATATCCTTTATCGCGTTTTCGGGCAGGGAGGAATCGGAACAGGGATCATCGAGATCGAGTGATGCATGGTTCGCATCGCGGTCCCTGCCAGAAATAAATTCGCTCAGGGCGTAGTGGGGGATAATCAGGACATCGATGCCTGACTCGAATGGAACCCAGGCCAGAATAATGTTTTTCCCCAACGCCCATTCACTATGCAGAGCGGCTTCGAGTATATCAATATGATCTTTATCAACACCTTTGTTGGCCAGATACTGGGGGAGTCCCGTGTCGGTTTCATAGTTTGAGGGATTGGGCATTAGAAACTGTAGAGATCAGCAAGTGGAATTAAGACGATGGCTAAAGCCTAGTTTAATAATGGGGAATTACAAGTCAGGGATCAGGTAGAGATTCATTCCACTCCTTCCAGCCGACAGCACAGAAACTATCTACCTGGCCCTATGCTCTACACAGCTAAATTAGCAGGTAATCAACTCCGCCGGTAAATGATCGATACGGTTCAGGTACACGACATTATGCGAGCCGTTAATAAAATCGATGCGCGACAGGGAGGTGTTGTGAAATACCCAGTTTGCTACCCAGTCATTGACGTAATTTTGTTCATGGCGGGGAGTCCCCATGAGTTGATTGATAAACTGGTCCATGAAATCTCCATGAACCACCATCGCGATACAGGCATCGGTGTGCGCATGCTTTATTCTGATTTTATCAATTACTGACCGAACGCGATCGTGAAAATCCCCATTCGTTTCGGCCGGGCGATCCCACCAACCGTCTTCGGTCAGATCTTTCGGTAAATGGACACCGGGAAAGCGATCGGTAAAGTAGCTCAGCCCGGGACCGGGTAACCCAAGCCTGTTACCAGTCTCGTCGAATTCATAGATTCCATACTTTTCGAAGATATCAGGCAATACCTGTAACTCGAGATTACAGGCGTTGGTAATATATCTCGCGGTCAGAATCGATCGTGTCATCAGGCTACAGTAGATATGCGTCAGGCCAAAGTGGGTCTTTTTTGCCGGGTTAAACGGGTGCTGACGAGGTTCTCCCAGGGGATGGGCTAAATGCCGTGCCAGTTGGTCGGCTTGTTGATGACCCGCTTCGGTGATTTCTGGATCGGAGTGGCGGCCGTCGGTATTATCGGCTCCCTGCCATAGCACATTGTTTTCGGATTGAGCGTGTCGGACCAGATAGAGTTTCATAGAGATCGGCCCGCCAACTCAGGGGGCGGCATGTAATAACTCGAAAGCTCGCTCATATAACTCCAGTAAATGTTGTATTAACTCCCCGGCCTTCACTTTATCATGGTTGAACAGTATGTAGTACAATTCGCCGGTGCACTGTCTATCGGTGCGATTATCGACCCGAAGATACCAGCATATATTCCATAAATACTAATGCCCAGCAACCGATCAAAGATCCCAGGTTTGAAGGTCGTGACCGACTCGCTCGGGTACTCAACCGAATTCAACAAAAATGACAGACTCTAGTCAGGAATTGCTCGACGTGGTCGATGAAAATGACCGGGTAATTGGCACCAAAACGAGGGGTGAAATTCATGCGCAGCGGCTGATGCATCGTGCTACGCATATTCTGGTGTTTAATAGCCAGGGAGAGCTGTTTCTTCAAAAACGTTCGATGAGCAAGGATGAAAACCCGGGTCTGTGGGATACTTCGGCGGCCGGCCATGTCGATAGCGGTGAGGATTACCTTGCCTGCGCGGTGCGCGAGCTCGGCGAGGAACTGGGTATATCGGCCGAGGTTTCTCTCAAGCTTTTGTTTCGGTTGCCCGTATCGGCGCTCACAGGGATGGAGCACAGCACCGTTTATGCCTGCCGGTACGATGGGCCGCTCAAGTTGCAGACCGAAGAAATTGACGATGGATTATGGATCAGTCCAGAGGCAATGAGCCAACGGGTTAAGCATTCAGATCCAGGCCTCACCGATGGGGCGAAGTTGATCTGGAAGAAATATTGCGAGCAGTACGGGACTTTTTCCTGGGGAAGTTCTGTATCCAAATCAAGTGGGTACGTGACTCGACCGGCATCGTGACCGCCAGACTGCTTGCGGAAAAAATAATCCACAGGCCGATCCTGTTTGACACGCATCAAAATAGCCATCTACCCACTAAACCAGACGCCTCTGTTGTCTGTGTCTGCGGGAAAATTTCCTTTAAATCGGTATTCCA
>CAZJEJ010000134.1:0-6445 GCA_964544945.1 uncultured Gammaproteobacteria bacterium
TCGATCTTAACCGCCTGGTTTGGCATATCGGATGCCTCAAAACTGATGGTTTCGAGCAGGCGTTCCATTACCGTATGAAGTCGCCGAGCGCCGATATTTTCCTGCTTTTCGTTGACTTGCCAGGCGACCTCGGCAATTCGTGACAGGCTGTCATCGCTGAATGTCAGCTCGATACCTTCGGTTTCCATGAGGGCGGTATATTGCTCGGTCAGCGACGCGTGGGGTTCGCGTAATATGCGGATAAAATCCTGTACCGTGAGCGCGGACAACTCGACTCGAATGGGCAGACGCCCCTGCAACTCGGGAATCAAATCACTGGGCTTGGATACATGGAATGCGCCAGATGCGATGAATAAAATATGATCGGTCTTGATCATTCCAGCCTTGGTAGAGACGGTACATCCTTCTACTAGCGGTAACAGGTCGCGTTGTACACCTTCTCGCGATACATCGGCGCCACTGGTTTCCTGGCGCCTGGTAACCTTGTCGATTTCATCGATGAAGACGATGCCGTTTTGTTCGGCGTTTTCGAGCGCGGCCAGTTTCAACTCGTCCTCGTTGATCATTTTTGCGGCTTCTTCATCGGTGAGTAATTTCAGTGCCTCTTCGACATGCAGCTTTCGGGTTTTCATTTTCTGGCTACCAAGGTTTTGGAATAGCCCCTGTAGTTGATTGGTCATATCCTCCATGCCCGGGGGCGCCATGATCTCCACACCGACCGTTGGTAGTTGCAGGTCGATTTCGATTTCTTTTTCATCGAGCTTGCCTTCGCGTAGCATCTTGCGAAATTTCTGCCGTGTATTACCGTTGTCGCTCTTGGCTTCCTGCTCGAATTCGCTGGGGCGGGGTAAAAGGGCATCGAGTATTCGTTCTTCGGCCGCGTCTTCGGCGCGATATCGTACCCGGCTAACCTCGGCTTCACGCATCCCTTTGACCGATACGTCGACCAGGTCGCGAATGATCGATTCCACATCCCTGCCGACGTAACCTACCTCGGTAAACTTGGTGGCTTCAACCTTGATGAACGGCGCGTTCGCCAGCCGTGCGAGCCGACGCGCTATTTCGGTTTTACCTACCCCGGTAGGACCCATCATCAGGATGTTTTTAGGGGTGATTTCGTTGCGCAAGTCTTCGTTGACCTGCTGGCGACGCCAGCGGTTTCGTAACGCGATCGCAACCGCGCGCTTTGCATTGTCCTGGCCGATAATGTGGTTATCGAGTTCCTGTGCGATTTCGCGCGGTGTCATCGGCGACTGGGTAATATATTTGTTATCCACGATCAGGTTCCGCTGTAATTGAGTTCTTCAAAACTATGGTTCAGGTTGGTGTAAACGCAGATTTTCCCGGCGATTTCGAGTCCTTTTTCGACAATTTCCCGAGCATTCAATTCGGTGGTATCGAGCATCGCGCGTGCCGCCGCCTGTGCATAGGGCCCACCCGAACCAATCGCCATCAGGCTGTCTTCGGGCTCGATTACGTCTCCATTGCCAGAAATAACCAACGAAGCATCCTCGTTGGCAACGCAAAGCAGGGCTTCGAGTCGTCTAAGGGCTCTATCTGAACGCCACTCTTTGGCCAGTTCAACTGCCGCACGCACCATTTGGCCATTGTGTTTTTCGAGTTTACCCTCGAATAGTTCGAACAGCAGGAAAGCATCGGCGGTACCACCCGCAAACCCGGCGATCACCTGGTCCTTGTACAGTCTGCGAACCTTTTTGGCATTGCCTTTCATGATGGTATCGCCCATGCTGACCTGGCCATCGCCGCCGATTACAACACAATTTTCTCTGCGTACCGAGAGTATGGTTGTGCCTCTGTATTGATCCACAATGTGCCCCGATTATTTGAGTGGTGAGGTTTCGATATAAGGATGATATATAGCAAATTCAAGGTCATAGCATAATTTACCATTCACAGGCTATTTACCATTCAGGTAGACGTGTTCAAGATCGTCTTTTGGCCCTGGGATGCGCCGCATCGTACACTCTGGCCAGGTGTTGAAAGTCGAGGTGGGTATAGATTTGCGTGGTACTGATATCCGCATGTCCAAGCAATTCCTGCACGGCACGTAGGTCGCCACTGGATTCCAGCAGGTGTGTGGCAAACGAATGTCGTAAGGTGTGCGGCGACAAATGCTGTTCGAGCGCCTGCAGCTTGATCAACCGGTTCAATCGACTTTGCACGTTGCGCGCGGAAATACGCTTCCCCTGCTTGCTTAAAAACAGCGCGTTTTCGTCGTGCTCACGAACAAACTCGAACCGTATTTTGAGCCAGCGTCGAATCGCATCGATCGCTTTCGATCCCACCGGTAAATAGCGCGTCTTGTTGCCTTTGCCGGTGACGATTAACTGTTTTTGCGCGAGGTCTATATCGCCGAGGTCTATACTCACCAGTTCGGCAAGCCGAAGCCCGGACGAGTAGATTAACTCAAAAATGGCGAGGTCGCGGATAAACAGGGGGTTATTGTTGCTACCGCCGCGCAGTAATTGTTCGATTTGCTCCGTATCGCAGGTTTTGGGTAAACGCTGCCCTGACTTCGGTGCGCTGACTTCCTTCGCGGGATTATTTTTGGCAACGCCCTGGCGGATTAAATGTTGATAAAACGAGCGAATCGATGAAAGTTCGCGTTGTATCGAACGACTTTTTAAACCATTACGAAAACGATGCGCCGCGTAACCGCTCACCAGCCGATAATTGACTTTCGACCAGCGTGAGACATCGCGGTCGAGCAGGTAGCGCGCAAAGCTTTCCAGGTCGCGTCGATAATTGCTACAGGTATGAGGTGAATAATACTTTTCACTGCGCAGCATCTGGATAAATGACTCCAGGTAGTGCCCCTGCATCGTGTTAGCCATCTTTTATCGGAGGTCTTCTGTTCAGTAGACCCTTCAACCGGGTGCTGACTAACTCACCGAGCTGTTGCAGGAAAATTGTTCCCATATCCCTGTTAAATCGATCCTTGCTGACACTGCCAAGGCAGAGCAGGCCGAGTTCGGTCGTGTGGTAGAGTGGAACGAGCGCGCTCGATTCGATTTTGATATCGTCGCCGAATAGCGCTCGATTTATTGCTTCATCCTGTCGGCCGCAAACAGGTTTACGATTTTCCAGCCAGGGCGTAACGGTCGTAACGATGTCACTTTCAACGTCCAGGCAGTGAGCACCGAGCTGGTTGCCCTTATCAGAGATGCCGGGTAGGAATTTAAAGCAGACGAAATCGGTGTAAAAAAAGGTTTGAACCTGGTCCTGCACCATCGCCAGCACTTCGTGCAGTTGCTCGGCGTTGATTAATTCGAGCGCCAGGCGATGAAATCGTTGGTTAAGCTCTTCGTTATCGCGTGCGATACTGATCAATTCGTCGAGGTTTTTATTCAGCGCCCTGTTTTTATCCCGCAATATCTTCAACTGCCTTTCTACTAGCGAGGTAGCGCCATGGGTTTGGTGTGGAATCGATAACTCAGAGAAAACCGCAGGATAAGCCATCAACAAAGCAGGGTTTTTCTGTAGATACTCGATCACTTTAGATTCTTCTAGCTGGGCGGCTGCCTTCGGCCTTGCCGTTGTTTCACTCATCGCTAATTTCGCCCTCGAACACCATCGTTGTCTCACCGGTCATCATAACGGGGTTTTCACCGCCTTGCCATTCCAGTTTCAACTGGCCACCGAGCAAATGGGCCTTTGCCTGGTTGTCGAGTAATCCAAGTCGATGACCGGCTACCATCGCGGCGCAGGCACCGCTACCGCATGCCCTGGTCTCCCCGACCCCGCGTTCGAATACCCTGAGTTTGAAGTTTTCCCGGTCTAAACGTTGCATAAAGCCGACATTGACCCGTTTGGGGAAAAAGGGGTGCGATTCCATCGTCGGCCCGAGGGTATCGACTTCGGCCCGCTCCACATCGTCTACCTGTATGACAATATGGGGATTCCCGATCCCCAATGCGCTGAACTGGATATGCCGATTATCGATAGACAAGGTGTAAACTTCGGAGCGGTGGTCGGTGTCGAGCGGAATCTTCTGGGGCTCGAATTGCGGTACGCCCATGTTGATTCGTGCCCGGCTGGTGTCGATCATTTCGAGTACGATCAGACCATTACAGGTATCTACCGGGATCAGGTCGAGGTCGGTTAAGTTTTTCTCGCGCACAAATCGAGCAAAACAGCGTGCACCGTTACCACATTGCTCCACCTCGCCACCATCGGCGTTGAAAATTCGGTATTTAAATGCAGCAGTATCTGACTCCGCTTTTTCGACCAGTAGCAACTGGTCGAAGCCGATACCGGTTTGGCGCCGGGCCCAGGCACGAATTCGCCCGGGGTCGGGAATAAATTTCTGGTTGATCGCGTCGATCACGATAAAATCATTTCCGAGGCCATGCATCTTGCTAAACTTGAGCGTCATTTTTTTCGCCTGGTCAGGGCAGCAGGGATTCGCCGCGCACCAGGTCTTCGAAATCTTCGCGTTCACGAATACAATAATGCTGGTCACCATCGACCATGACCTCGGCCGCACGGGTACGCGTATTGTAGTTAGAAGACATCGAAAAACCGTAAGCGCCCGATGAGCGAATCGCAATTAAATCGCCGGGGGCCAGACGCATCGATCTGTCCTTGCCAAGAAAGTCGGCGGTCTCGCAGATAGCGCCGACTATATCGTACGTCCTTTCCCGCTCGTCGCTTTCCTGCTCGACACGGATAATGTCAAGCCAGGCATCGTATAGCACAGGCCGGAGCAGGTCGTTCATCGCTGCATCGACTATGGCAAAATTCTTCTCGGAGGAATGCTTGGTGTAATTGACCCGGCTCACCAGGATGCCCGCGTTACCTGCGATCGCGCGCCCCGGTTCGATTACAATAGTACCGTCGAACGCGCCTAGCTGTTCGCGCAGGGCATTCGACCATTCGCTCGGTAGTGGTGGTGTTTCGTCGCGATAACGAATGCCGAGTCCGCCCCCGAGGTCGAGATGGCGAATATGCATGCCTTGCTGGTTCAGGCTTGAAATCAGATCGAGTAGTCGTTGCAGAGCATCGATAAATGGGGATAGCTCGATTAGCTGTGAACCGATATGACAATCGACGCCGATCACCTCGATATGCGGTAATTTGTCGGCTTTTGAATATATTCGTACCGCATCGCGGATATCGATACCAAACTTGTTTTCTTTCAGTCCGGTAGAAATATAAGGATGTGTCTTTGCGTCGATGTCCGGGTTGATGCGAAATGAAATACGAGCTATTTTGCCTTGCTGGCCGGCAATCTGGTTGAGATGACCGAGCTCCTGTTCTGATTCCACGTTAAAACAATGGATATCGTGTTCGAGCGCGAGCTCGATTTCCTGCGGAAGTTTCCCAACCCCTGAGAATACGATCTTGTCAGTGTCGCCACCTGCGAGTAACACGCGTTGCAACTCGCCGCCGGAAACAATATCAAAACCGGAACCGAGCCGCGCAAGCACGTTCAATACCGCCAGACTTGAGTTAGCTTTCACCGCGTAACATACCAGGTGGTCCCGACCAGACAGCGCCTGATCGAATGCGTGCCAGTGTCGCTCCAGAGTTGCGCGCGAGTAGACGTACAGCGGCGTACCGTAAGTATTGGCAATCTCGCTGATCGCGACATCTTCACAATAGAGCGAATCGGTTTTGTATTTGAAATGATCCAACTCGCTACTCCTGCTTTTTGGTTTTCTCGTCTTCGTCCGGCAGCGTCAACGGACCCTTGTTGCCACAGGCAGCAAGGCTTGTAACGAGTAGAATACTAAGCAGTAGAGGGATCAGCAGGGTGCGCACGACATTCGATTCGGTTAAAATGGGTATTATGTTGCCGGACCGGGGCTTAGACAAGTTCATTCATCATTTATACGGAATTTCAAAGCGAACTCTTGCTGGCAGGAATGATCACCTCGATTCTTTACTCGTACTGGTTGATTATTGACCGCCTTTTTCCCGCAGCAACCATAGCTCTTTCCAGTTCTACATATTCCCTTAATATCTGCAACAAATGGGGCTCAGACGCCTGCCCGTGACACGATTTTCACGTTAGACAGTGCTGACTCCACATAAATTATCAATCAGCCTGTCGCTAATATCACTGGAACCCCAAATAAATAGGGGTGTAAAAAGAAAAAGACACCATAGGCAACCAAACCTGTAACTATTGTAATTACGTCCTTTGCAAACGGATACTTTGTGTCCTGCTTTGTTGCTCCCCGCCTATTAGCTGAAAACATATTAAACAAAGAGAATACACCGAAAGAGCCAAATATCACCAATGAAGTGAGGTCTCCATTGGCAAGCAGATGTGCGCCCGACCAAAACACGACCCCCCAGAGCATTGGGTGGCGAGTGAACCGCTTGATATTTGATTTCATGTTTGCGGCGGCAAAAAAAACAAATGCGAGCAACATTAAAACTGCGACAACATTTATACTCCAAACCGGGGTCTCCCATA
>CAZJEJ010000135.1:0-6436 GCA_964544945.1 uncultured Gammaproteobacteria bacterium
ACCCAGAGAGGAACGCATGGCTGTCGGCATTACCGATGGCCTGGTACGCCTGTCAGCAGGGCTGGAATCGGCCGATGATTTGATCGCGGACCTGAAGCAAGCTCTGGACGGTCTGTGATCCAGAACTTGAGAAACAGGTGATTGGTCAATATTCGGAAATGGAACTCTGGTTGCTATCGAAGGCTCTAGATTGATAACGACTCTTAATTTTTGTTCTATTAACCCACAGTTACCGACCCGGTGTGGGGTGGCTTCACCATCAGCCGGTTATTTTAAGCCTCGATAATAGCGCTCTCGTGTGGCTCTGGTTTATCAGTCGGCACAAAAAAGCCTCACTGAGGCGAGGCTTTTTGTAATTTTAGTTTTTATACAACCACTCAGTCATTTCCGGTTAATCGTTTGTACTTGTCCATTAATTCGTCCTGCGTTTCTGGCACATCAGGATTCAGCGGTATGCAGTCAACCGGACATACCTCTACACACTGCGAAGTTTCGAAGTGACCGACGCATTCGGTGCATAAGTCTGGGTTTATTTCGTAAATTTCTTCGCCGGGGTAGATCGCATCGTTCGGGCATTCGGGTTCGCAAACATCACAATTGATACATTCGTCTGTGATCATCAAAGCCATTTTAATTGCTCCGAGGCTAGCGGGTTACTGGTGGTTGTATTGATCATCCGGTGCTTTTCAATTTCTCGGTCAAGCGGCGCAGTGTGTCCGGGTGTAAGAACTCGGATACATCGCCTTTGAGCTGCGCAATTTCACGCACAAGGCTGGAAGATACAAAAGCGTAGCGTTGTGCGGCGGTTAGAAATACGGTTTCAATTTCACACGCGAGTGAACGGTTCATGCCAGCCAACTGTACTTCGTATTCGAAGTCCGAAATAGCGCGTAAACCGCGCAGGATGACCTCGGCATTACAGTCGCGTGCAAAGTCGATCAACAGACCAGAAAAAGGCTTTATCGAAATCTGCTCATTGTCGGCAAACACCGTTTGTAGCATATCAAAGCGTTCGTCCAGATTGAAAAAAGGTACCTTCGATGGACTGTCAGCGACCCCAATCACCAGGTGATCGAATACTTTAAGCGCTCGCTCACAAATATCGATATGCCCCCTGGTTACTGGGTCGAAAGTTCCTGGATAAATAGCGATGCGGGTCATTTAGTGTCTCGCTGTGGATACTGGTTTCTGTTTATTTCCGCCGGTTTAACGGTAAAGTTTAACGACTTACCCGCCATTCCGCTATAGCATAATTGACCTGCCCAGCCTTTTTCTGTTTTAGCCAGATCAAATTATCGAGCACCGGATCGAATACCTCGCCATGGGGCCACTCAAAGTAAATTTTGGCCCCCTCATGTAAGCGGTGGTACGTCACCAAACTTGACATCACTTGCTGGCGGATCGAAGCCAAAGCATACGGCGGATCGATAAAAATAAGGTCATATCTCCTATCAAGCTTCGGTATCAATTCGAGCACGTCTCCGTACATTAACTGCACGCCATCAGCCCGCAGGCGATCCACCTGCTGTTGCAGATTCTTATACGCGTATTTCTCTTTCTCGACCATGGTTACAAAACCTGCCCCACGTGACAAGGCTTCAAATCCGAGTACCCCACTGCCCGCAAAACAATCCAGCACGTTGGCGCCTGGACAATCTCCTGCAAGCCAGTTAAACAAGGTCTCGCGTACCCGGTCGGGTGTGGGCCTTAAGCCATCTATATCGGGTACTGGAATTTTACGACCGCGCCATTGACCCCCGATAATACGCAATTGGCTGGATGATTTTGCTGTCACTCGAATATGGCCAGGATTTTAGAATGAGATTACACAGAATAGATTACTTTCTGTTAGCATATTGTGTCAGAAATCCGATTTTCAGGAAATGCATTGTTCGGTTTTAAATCCAGTCAAAAAAGTGAAGCGATTGTAACGCAAGAACCGCAGGGCCTGCTGTCGACCCTGCGCCAAAAGCTCGCAAAAACCAGGGCGAATCTAACTTCTGGCCTGGCCGATATTCTACTGGGGAAAAAACAAATTGATCAGAGATTGCGTGAGCAACTCGAGGATCAACTCTTACTCGCCGATGTGGGGATACAGGCTACCGAGAAAATTATCAATAGCCTTACAGAGGCGCTGGAGCGCAGGCAACTAAACGATGGCGAGAGTTTGCTCACCCTACTGAAGCAAATCATGATTGACATCCTGTCGCCGAGCATGGCGTCTCTCGTTATCGATAAGACGCGCAGGCCATATGTCATCCTCATGGTAGGCGTGAATGGTGCAGGTAAGACTACAACGGTTGGGAAGCTTGCCCAGCAACTTAAGAATCAGGGTCATCGGGTAATGCTGGCTGCCGGTGATACCTTTCGGGCTGCAGCAGTAGAGCAGTTGACTGCCTGGGGTAACGGTCTCGATATACCCGTAATCCAGCAAGGTCAGGGCGCTGATTCGGCATCTGTAATATTCGATGCGCTACAGTCCGCCAGGGCACGAAATATCGATGTTCTAATCGCCGACACGGCCGGTCGTTTGCACACGCAAAATAATTTAATGCAGGAGCTGGAAAAAATTAAACGCGTAATGAGTAAACTCGACCCCAGTGCACCCCATGAAACCATTCTGGTTATCGACGCGGGTACCGGGCAAAATGCCCTGTCGCAGTCAACTCATTTTAACCAGTCTATTGGAGTCTCGGGCATCATCCTGACCAAGCTCGATGGTACCGCCAAAGGTGGCATGATATTCAGTGTGGCCGATCAACTGCAATTACCGATACGCTATATCGGCGTCGGTGAGGCGGTCGATGACTTACGACCTTTCGACAGCCACCAATTCGTCGATGCGTTACTTTCTGAGATCGACGGTTAGCATATGATCGAGTTTCACAACGTCACCAAGCGCTTTCCAGGTGGTCATGATGCTCTTAGCAATGTGTCCATGCAGCTGGACACAGGCGCGATGGCTTTTCTTACCGGCCATTCCGGCGCGGGTAAAAGCACGCTACTGAAAATCATTTCATTGATCGAAAAACCTACCCGTGGCCAGGCTTTATTAAACCGTATCAACCTGAATACTGTTTCCAGGCATCGAATTCCCTACATTCGTCGTAAAATTGGCTTCATATTCCAGGATCATCAACTCCTGTTCGACCGGCCCGTGTTCGACAATGTCGCCATGCCATTAACCATTCAAGGATATCGATACCAGGAGATTGCGAAAAGAACTCGCGCTGCGCTCGACAAGGTAGGGTTGTTAAACAAAGAAAAATCAATGCCAATCACCCTCTCCGGGGGTGAGCAGCAACGCGTTGGGATTGCACGTGCGGTTGTGCATAAACCCATGCTATTACTGGCTGACGAACCCACTGGCAACCTCGACCCGGTACTATCGCGCGAGATCATGCAAATATTTATCGATTTCCACCTGGTCGGAGTATCGGTACTGGTCGCGAGTCACGACCTGAACTTGATAGCCGAGTTACGAAAACCTGTTCTGACACTCAATCGGGGCCAAATGATCCACAATGACCTCGATTATGTCCCCGATTTCCTCGCATGTTAATTCTGGCGGTGAATGATGACCGCTAGTAATGTTCGCCGCGACAGACCGGCTGCGTCGAATAAACTCTCTGCTTACTTCCTGCATCATCTGCAATCGCTGGTGTTCAGCCTCGGTAAAATTTATCACGCGCCGACGACCACTATCATGACCGTTGCGGTGATTGGTATAACGCTGTCTCTACCAGGCGGGTTTTATGTATTCCTGAAAAATATTGACGCGGTTGCAGGAAATTTTCGATCCAGCACTCAAATTACCCTGTTTCTTGACCTGGGTCTGGACGAAGAAAGCGCCCGCTCGCTGGAGCGCCAGGTTGCTTCCACCCCAAATGTTAAAACTACCCAGTTTATATCCCGGACCACTTCCCTCGAAGAATTTCGTAAAACTTCCGGTTTTGGAAAAAGCATCGATACCCTGGCGAGTAATCCGCTACCCCACACCATTATTGTGGAGCCAGCGAGCAATGCCAGCACCATCGTAATAAAAAACCTACTCAACGCGTTACAGTCCCTGCCCAAAGTTGATATTGCCAAGCTCGATACCGAGTGGCTGGAAAGACTATACACGATATTGGAAATTGCCAAACGATCGGTCTGGATCATTACGCTTCTGTTTGCTTTCGCGGTTTTGCTGATCATCGGCAACACGATCAGGCTGGATATTCAGAATCGTTACCAGGAAATCGTAGTAACCAAATTAATCGGCGCAACCAATGCTTTCATACGTCGCCCTTTTCTGTATGGCGGGCTCTGGTATGGACTGCTAGGTGGCTTTACTTCCTGGTTAATCGTCGAGGCGGGGTATATGGCGATTAGCGAACCGCTAAATCGGCTCAACTCACTGTATCAGGCAAATTTGGTAGTCATAACTTTTTCGTTTGATGACTTTATCATTCTTATAACATCTAGTACCCTACTTGGATTAACTGGCTCCTGGATTGCAGTTGCCAGACACTTGAATCAAATCGAGCCAACGTAAAATAGATGCTAAATAAACGTCGCCTTTTACTGATTGATAATTCGGACGCCGCCAGGACTATTCTTTTCAAGGAAATTTCCAGGCAGATGCACGATCTGGATGTTATTGCCTGCGCTACTGCTGCCGAGGCTTTAACATCGGTCAAGCGATTTGAATTTGAAATCATTACTACCGCCCTGTCTCTGCCCGATATGGACGGTTACAAATTGATAGAAGAGATTCGTAAATCGGCGAAAAATCGAGACACTGCAATTTTCGTCGTATCCGGTGATGCCGATACCCGCATCATGGGCTCAAACCCAGATGATACCAACGCGGTAACCGCTTATTTCAACAAGTCTGAAGGACATAAGCCACTGGTTAATTTTATTATCAATTTTCTCGGCAAGGCCAACCAGTCTCCAGTCAAAGTTATGTATGTCGATAAAAGCGCCACCTCGACCGCAATTACCAGTTCTATTTTAAGCAAAAATGAAATCGACTTTATCCACTTGAAGGAACCGAGTGAAGCGTTGGATTTCCTACGTGAAGATATCGCCAGTAATAGCTGTTGCACGATCGATGTTTTAATCAGCGATTTAATGTTGACCAGCAAATCAAGTGGGTTTGAACTAATTCAAACTATTCGCCACGAACTAAATCTCGACTATCTCACATTACCTGTACTCTTGATGACGATTGAGCCCGCCGAAGACGAACAAACTGACTTCACTGGAATCTTTGGAGCGGGGGCCAATGATTTTATTACCAAACCCGTCAACGAAGAGGATTTGCTTAACCGTATTCGTACACTGGTCAATATCAAGCGTCAAAATGAAGCCCTGAACGTTTAACCCTCCCTGCTCGCAGATACCGAAAACCGCTGCCCACAGCTTGAAATACAAGACCACAATACAATATTAATATTTGTTAATAAACTGATCATAAAACTTGAACTCTTTTAACAAGTTATGCTCTAATATTTAGCACTCTATAAGTTTGAGTGCTAAATAAAACTTGAGGTCTTTGAATGGGTACAGAATTAGTCAATACAGACAACACGCTACCGGTACTGCTAGGCTCTTCGAATCTGGATGCCTATACGCGTGCGGCCAGGCGTATTCCTATATTGAGTGTAGAGGAAGAATACCAGCTTGCCGCCGATTTGCAGGAAACCGGCAATATCGCGTCGGCACAAAAACTGGTGTTACCCCACTTGCGTTTCGTAATTAAAGTGGCCAATAATTACGCGGGTTATGGCCTCTCCATCGCCGATTTGATCCAGGAAGGCAATATAGGCCTGATGAAAGCGGTTAAACGCTTTCGCCCCGAAGTCGGCGTGCGCCTGGTTTCTTTCGCGGTGCACTGGATCAAGGCTGAAATTCATGAATATATTTTAAAAAACTGGCGTATCGTCAAGATTGCCACCACCAAGGCTCAACGAAAATTATTTTTTAAATTACGCAGCCAGAAAACTCGCCTCGGCTGGTTTAAGCCGGAGGAGATCGAACGCGTCGCCGATACACTGGGTGTAACCCCGGAAAATGTACGGGAGATGGAGAAGCGCTTCAATAACCACGATGTAGGTTTTAATATGAGCGGCGATGATGAGGATGATGCCGGTTATTTAGCACCTGAAAACACGCTGGCATCCAGTACCGTATCTCCAGAATTAATGCTTGAAGCGAGCGATTCCGAAGCCTGGAATTCTCACCAGTTAACCGAAGCAATGGAACAGCTAGATGATCGTAGCAAGGCAATCGTTACCCGACGCTGGTTAAGCGATACAAAGGCAACCCTGCACGAACTGGCTGACGAATACGGTGTCTCTGCCGAACGTATCCGCCAAATAGAAAGCAGCGCCTTCAAGACGATAAAAGCAACATTCGTCGCGTAGGGCCGAATTCATTCGGCCATTAA
>CAZJEJ010000136.1:0-6358 GCA_964544945.1 uncultured Gammaproteobacteria bacterium
AATTCGAATTGAATGTAGGGCCGAATTTATTCGGCCAAAGACTATCGATCGGTCGGATGAATTCGAATTGAATGTAGGGCCGAATTTATTCGGCCAAAGACTATCGATCGGTCGAATGAATTCGAATTGAATGTAGGGCCGAATTTATTCGGCCAAAGATTATCGATTGGTCGAATGAATTCGACCCTACAGGATCAGGGGGAATTTAAACGAAATTGGTCGAATGAATTCGACCCTACAGGGCCATGGGCTATTTTTTATCCTGTTTGAGACCTTTTTTTGCCGACTGGTAAAAATCTATCAGCAGCAGAGAAGCGACGAAAACCACGATGATGCCAAATGGTATCGTGCCAATCGAAAAGGCAAGTCCCACGGTAAATGCCAGGAATATGGCTACTGCAATTGAGCCAGTGATCAAATTATCCATGATCGCCCTCCAAAATATAAAAATAGCTAACACTAATCATCTAGTAACTCCAGTAACCAGCGTGCTGTGCGAAATAACTTCGCATCATCTCCCTTGCCACCCACTAATTGTACACCAACTGGCAAGCCCTCGGGGTTCTGTAATAAAGGTATATTAACTGTCGGGGTTCCACACACAGTCCAGATAGTATTCATTATCGGGCTTCCGGTAGCCTCCAGCCCGGCCGGCGCTGCACCCAGGGTGGAAGGTGTCAGGATTGCATCGTATTCCTCTACTATATCATTCACGCATTCGCTGTAATCTGCTACCTTGCCAACAGCAGTCTGGTATTCCTCGTCGGAAACCTTTTGACCTCTTTCGATCATTTCGATCAGCACGGCACTCAACCTGGCTTTCCCGTCCTGGTACTCGCCGGAAAAACTTTTGGCCAGATCAGCTTCCATAATTATGCGGTGATCTTCGTAAATATCGTCAATTTGCCCCGGTAAATCGTATACCTCGATAGACTTGCCCTTGCGTTGATTGACCTCGTCGATCAATTCGCGAAAACCTTCCTTGGTCGATTGCTCAACCTGGTCCCATTTTGGTGTGCGGATAAATGCGATATGAGGGTCACCCGGTACGGGATCTGCCATAATGCTGGTTATACAAGGTGGCGCTATCGGGGTCATGGATTCATCCTGGGCGTCAAAGCGCATCAGCACGTCGGCGATTAAGGCGAGGTCAGCCAGGTTACGAGCGAATACGCCAACCGTATCGAGAGGGGGCGACTGTCGTAATACTCCATGGCGCGATATGCGTGCGAAGCTGGGTTTAAATCCATAAACACCGCAATACGAGGCGGGTCGAATCACCGAGCCATTGGTCTGTGTTCCCACCGCCAGCGAAACCATTGCTGTAGAGACTGCCGCTGCCGATCCACTCGAAGAGCCACCAGGCGTATGCGCTGTATTATGCGGATTGCTGGTTTTACCCGGTGAAAATACGGCCATTTCGGTGGACACGGTTTTACCCAGGATAATAGCGCCAGCTTCTCGCAACAAAGAAACCAGGGTGGCATCTTTATCGGGCCTGCGCCCCTGGTGTAATACGGTACCGTATTCTGTAGGATAATCGCTGGTGTCGATAATATCTTTTATCCCGACCGGTAAGCCGTGCAGCGCCCCGATAGCGAGGCCTCGGCTTCGAAAATCATCGGCCTGGCGGGCCTGTTCTAGCGCGTACTCTTTGTCTAAATGTGCCCAGGCGCCAATCGATTCTTCTAATTCATCGATGCGGGAAAAACAGGCAGAGACCAGTTCCTGCGAAGTGAGCAATCCTTGCCCTATGGCTTCACGGGCATCGGTGGCCGATAATAAATTCGCCGTACTGGGCTGGAAATTCTGCATGGGTATCGATTAATAGTAGGACTAGCCGAATAAATAGACCGGCAACCAAAGCGCAATTCCGGGGAAGTTATACAGCAATATCATGGCAAATATAATGATTGCCAGGTAAGGCATAATTCCGGCGAAGATATCCATCAATTTTATATACGGTGGCGCTACGCCTTTTAAATAATAAGCAGCCATTGCCATTGGCGGCGTCAAAAATGATGTCTGTAAATTCAATGCCACCAATATGCCAAAAAATAGCGGGTCGACATTAAAGGTGTCAAGCATGGGCAGGAATATCGGCACAAATATGATTATTATTTCCGTCCACTCCAGCGGCCAACCCAGCAAGAAAATTATCGATTGAGCTAAAATCAAAAATCCCACGGATCCCAGTTCCATCGACAATACCCAATCTCTAATCAGGTCATGGCCTCCGAGGTATGAAAACACCGAGGCAAATGTCCACGAGCCGACAAATAGCCAGGAGACCATGGCGGAGGTTTTTGCGGTCAGGTAAACCGCCTCCTTTAATCGTTCCCAGCTGAGCGAGCGGTAGGCCGCGGCCAATACCAGACCGCCGAATGCACCGACACCCGCGGCTTCTGCCGGTGTCGCCAGACCCATCAGGATCGCGCCTAATACACTCATGATTAAAACTGCCAGGGGTATAAACGACGTCAACAGTTCCCACAGGATC
This sequence comes from uncultured Gammaproteobacteria bacterium, assembly GCA_964544945.1. Classification (GTDB taxonomy): domain Bacteria; phylum Pseudomonadota; class Gammaproteobacteria. The sequence goes on from CAZJEJ010000136.1 coordinate 2,501, forward strand.
AGGCGCAGGGGCGGTATGTCTTCCTCCTTGGGTTTAGGCGCCAGGGATGGGTTTATTGCGGCTCGCCCCACAACATAAATCATATACATGCTAGACAGTAGCACGCCGGGGAAAAAAGCCGCGGCGTAGAGCCGTAATGGTGACAGCTCGGCAATGGCCGAATAGACGATCAACATAATCGACGGTGGGATCAGGATGCCCAGGGTACCGCCGGCGCAAATGACTCCCGAAGCATATTTTTCATCGTATCCCGCTTTCAACATGGCGGGGAAGGCTAACATCCCCATCAGGGTCACCACCGCACCAATAATTCCCGAGGCGGTAGCAAATATCGTACAGGTGAAAAGGGCCGCGACAGCCATCGAACCCGGTAAATTACGCGCGGCAAGCTGAATACTGAAAAACAGCCGGTTGAATATATTGGCGCGCTCGACCACGTAACCCATAAACAGAAATAATGGAACGGCCACCAGGACATCGTTCGACATAACGGAAAAAGTATTTTGTACGAACAAATCGAAAATTCGATTATCGAATATAGTTTGCATACGCTCGACATCGTAGTAAGCGTAGTAGCCAAATCCGAGTCCCATGGCGATGAGGGTGAATGCGATAGGGAAACCTAGCATCACCATAAAGATGAATAATCCGAGCATAAAAACCGCGACAACTGGATCACTCATGGTCTTTCTCCAGTTGATGCAAGTCCTGTTGTTCATTCATCAGCATGGTTTCGGTTTCCTGTACATCGTGTAGCCGGGGAGGCCACTCTCCGGTTTTAATACAAATAACGCAACGTACTGCTTCTGCAAAACCCTGCAAAAAAACCAGTGTGCCAGAGACAGGAATCAGCGTTTTGAAAAAATAGATTTGAATGCGGGACGGGCTACTCCAACTCACTTCTTTATAAAACCAGGAGTCTGCCGCAAAGCCATACCCATAAAACATTAATGCCAACGCGCCGGGCATTAGAAAAATAATATAGAGAACTAAATCGATTTTGGCCTGGGTTTTCTTGCTCAGTAATCGATAGATGACGTCACCCCGGACGTGTGCACCCTGGGACAATGCGTATGCACCGCTCATCATAAACAGGGCGCCATACATTTGAACGCTCATATCGAATGCCCAAACCGTCGGTGCATTGAGTACATAACGTACAAATACTTCGTAGCCGGTTGAAAAAGTTAAGATGACAATGCACCATGCGAAGGCCTTTCCCGTCCAGGCACTCAGGCTATCGATGAAATGAAGAATGCGAGTCATAACACACCATTTAACAAGAATTCAAAACGATTATTAAACACGAAAGAGTTTGCGGTTTAAAATTACTGCCCTGCCCGGCGATTGTTATTATCCCTGATTTATCTATCAGGGTGAATGCCGTGCGTCGAAAAACACCGCTGCTAGCAGCGGTGTTTTTCTCAAACTTCAAACGGCGTTACTTATAGCTTGCCGAAATAATGCTCGTAGGCACCCTGATAATTGGGCGCATTATTCAAGGAATAAGCACCATGTCTTTTCGCCCATTTCATTTGCGAATCGATGACTTTCTTGAAGAAAGGATCGGTGTCGGTGAATCGTTTGATAACGATATCCCAGGCTTTAAGCTGGTCATCCATAATACTGTCGGGCGTGCGGAAAACATTAACACCGAAATCGTTTTTCAGTGTAAGCAGATCCTGTGAATAACGTTCCATAGCCTTCCACGCCATATCGGCTGAAGCTGCTTCGGAGGCATACTCCAGAATCGCCTGGTGTTCCTTCGCCAGCCTGTCAAAGCGTGTTTTGTTAAAAATAATTTCAAAACTTTCCTGAGACTGGTGAAAACTGGCCAGATGATAAAACTTGGAGACATCCTGCATACCGAAGTCCTTATCAGAAGTTGGATTGTTGAATTCTGCCGCGTCGATCAATCCGCTTTTCATCGCGGGCTGGATTTCGCCACCCGGTAATTGCACTACCGACAATCCCATTTCCTGCATTAAGTCTGCTGCCAGACCCACTGTCCGGTATTTCAGGCCTTTCATCTGGCTACTGGTCTTTATCTCCTCTTTGAACCAGCCCAGAGGTTGTGCGGGCATAGGACCAGAAAAGAACCCGACCAGATCGAGTCTTAATTTGTCATGCATCAATTCGTAATACAGTTCCTTGCCACCGCCGTATTGAATCCAGCCTATTAATTCATTGGCTGTCCAGCCGAAGCTGGGGCCTGTTCCGAATAGCGATGCGACGGGGCTTTTGGAATACCAGTAGGCGGTTACGAGATGCGCGCCGTCCAGTACTCCCTTATGAACTGCTGTTTGCATTTCGGCGGTTTTCACCACAGCGCCGACGCCGAGTAAATCGATCTTCAGCGAACCGCCTGACATTTCGTTTACACGTCGCACATAGTCCTGTGCAAATTCAAGGAAAATTCCACCGCCCCAGGCAGCCTGTACTTTTAATACGACATTAGAAGCGCCTACTGAAATCGATGGTATCGAAACTGCTGCTGCCCCTCCCGCTATGGCGGTGGCGCCTTTGGTTAAAAACTTACGACGAGATGTTTTTACTTCGGTCATATCTTCTATCCTCTTATTTTGAAGTGATTATAGGACTGCGAGTGTTTTTTTGGTTTAACCAATTATTATTGAAACGTCATATTACAGGAAAAATGCATTGGATCGCAGTCTTCCTGGTCTTTTTTCATTAAGGTTAATTAAAACCGGAATTATTAAAACATAATAACAGGGGATATTGTATGCCAAACTTTAATAATTCGATATCTTTAGTATTTTGATTTCCATACCAGGCCCAGGATATAACCTTAAGCGACCCTGTCGCCTGGTTCGATTCCATCAAAAATTGCGATCAAGTTATCGATCGCCCGATATCCCATGGCATTTCTTGTTTCTTCCGTGGCGCTGCCTATATGGGGCAACAAAAACACATTGTCTAATTGTCTGTATCCCGGATGGATAGCATCGGGTTCGCCGTTATACACATCGAGTCCCGCAGCCGCGATAGAACCTGATTTCAGTGCCTCGACCAGGGCGTCATCGTCGACCACCGCCCCCCTTGAGGTGTTGACCACGATTGCATTGGAGTGTAGCGCGGCAATTCGTCGTTTGTTAAGCAAGCCCCTGGTTGCATCCGATGCCGGGCAGTGTATCGATAGCACATCGATTTCCGACAACAGTTTTTCCACTGTCGTGTGATAAATTGCGCCCCCCGTATAACTCGAATCCAGCGGTTTACGATTGTGATAATGAATAGTCATATCAAAACCACGCGCGCGCCGGGCGACGACCTGCCCGACTCTTCCCATGCCGAGAATGCCTAATCTCTTGCCGGTAATTTGCTTTCCCACCATAAATGCAGGACTCCAGTCTTTCCATTGCTGGCTGCGTACCAGGCGTTCCCCTTCACTGGCGCGCCGGGCTGCCCCGAGCATTAATAATATTGCAATTTCGGCAGTCGCATCCGAGAGTACGTCGGGTGTATTAGTGACGATAATTTGCCTTTGTTTTGCAGCTTCCAGATCGACATGATCCACGCCTACCGAAAAATTGGCGATGGCTTTTACCCGGGAGGGCAGTTGAGCGATAGTTTGCGCTGAAAACTTTTCCGTATGGCAGGGCAGGATGGCATCTACGTTTTCAGCCATCTGCAGCAATTCATCCGTGGTGTACTGCCTGTCGTCGGGATTAAGAATAGTTTCAAAATGCTCTGCAAGCTTCTTTTCGACGGTAATAGGCAGTTTGCGTGTCACCAGTACAACCGGTTTTTTATTCAATTTCATTCACCATTCTCCCTGTAGGGTCGAATTTATTCGACCAATAAAACAGCATCGCAATGACCCTGTAGGGTCGAATT
>CAZJEJ010000137.1:0-6335 GCA_964544945.1 uncultured Gammaproteobacteria bacterium
CGGTTTGATTGTTGGCCGAATGATTTCAGCCCTACTACCCCGAAGACAGTAACTCACGGTAAAGCGACAAAGTCTGCTCGACGGTCGCCATCGTATTAAATTCAGCTGCAATAACCGGAGAATTTGCAGCATGCTTTTCATCAGTTTGCATGGGATCGTCCCGAGGTTGTCGTAGACTCCATTTTTTGGGAGGATTAAGTCATGTTTTACAGGGCGATAGCAACATAGGGGATAATCAAAAAAACGTTCGAATATCGAATTTGACGATAAACTTGATGATCCAGATAAATCCGTGCAAAAGCGAGGGCGCTGGTTCGTAAAATTCGATAGCTTGAACGGCTGTAATCTGCGCATTTATTTGGTAAGGGATTTTTACCTTCTCAATTCTTCGAGCTAGCTACCTGCTTCATCTTTAGTGGATTTGATGGGCAATTGTAATATCCGAGAACCAGCCCTTGCAGTACAGTTCGCGACCCGTGCATCCATTGCGTATCACCAAAAGTAAGTGTGGCTCGCTTTTATAAGAAAAATATTCTGGCATCATGACCGGTCTCCGTGAAAATCCTCCAGACACCGCCGATAGAGTCCCAGATAGCGTTCGGTCATCACCTCTAGTGAAAATAACTGTGCTCGCTCGCGTCCTGCTTCGGCCATCCGAACACGCAGCTCTGGTTCGTTGTACATTTTTTCGATCGCCGAACTGAACCTAGCGACGTCGCCGCAATCTATCAACACTCCCGTCTGGTTATTCAATACTACCTCGGGAATACCGCCAACCCGCGAGGCGACTACGGCCACTCCAAATTGCATGGCTTCGGCTATTACCGAGCCCAGGGCTTCGTGACGGGCCGGGTGCAATAACACATCTGCAGCAGCGAGAAAATCACCTACATCGTTGCGATGCCCGAAGAATTCGACATTGTCGAGGTCAGCAGCTGCGGTTTCCAATTCGGTACGCATCGGACCATCACCGAGGATCCAGAACTGTAAGGGCAGGTTGCTGGCAGCTAGCCGTCTCGCTACCTCTAGAGTCACTCTTACCTCCTTTTCAATCGCCAGGCGACCTACCTGAGCTATGATCATCCGACCAGAATGCGCCTTGCGCAATTTATTCGAACGCTCTGCATCACTCGAAAATCCGACCACCCCGGAATGCACTACGCAGCTATTGAGTGCAGCATCGTAACCTTGCATACCCTTTTCGACAAATCCACTAACGCAGGCTACTTGACACGCCCTGGCGTAGGCACCATGGGTCCAGCTGTTGTCCTTCGGAATTGTGTGAGTACGCCGAGTAACCAGATAAGGGAGACGGTGGAGCCCTGCGCTGATCCTGGCCCAGTGTACCGCACGACCATCATGAGTATGCAGTATCACCGGCTTTCGCCAGCAGTCCGCGCGTAGCGATAGAAGGGCTCGCCCTGCCGACGATGTGCGAAACTGTTGGTCTCTGGCTAACGCTCCCAATCGTGAACCCCGCCGGTGAACCAGCCACTGCTCGGTCCCCATATCACGCAAACCCGCCATTAAAGCCAGGGTCTGAAACTCTCCACCCGATAAACTACTGGCCAGGTTAACGTGAATTATTTGCACCAGCAGTGCTCGGTGAGTGTTTTAGTATGCCGATAAACAACGCAATAGTGACAATAAAAAAGACTACCGTCATACCAGTGCGCATTGGCACATTGGTTAATGAAAAGGTTGCATACCCGATTGTCATCAGGCTTCCCCCGAGTGCGGCGACAAGTTGCTTGCCCCTGGCCTCGGTTATGCCACGTAGGAATATCAACAGTGGCAGTGCATAGATTAGCAACTGGAGAATCAAACCCGGCACCCCCCTGTTCTGCAGGGTATTAAAATAGTCGTTGTGAGCATGGCGCTTCGTTACGATCTCAGGTTTTAACTCGCCGCTTGCAATCCTTTCTTCAATAAAAGTCTGGCGATAATTACGCTCACCGATACCGAGCACTGGATGCTCTTGCGCAGCTAGCAATGCACTCCGCCATAGTTCAAATCGCAGACCAACCGACGTACTGGCATCGCCTTTTTCGAAGTAGTCGGAAGACTGCTTCATGGCCAGTTCAACACGATCAATGAATAGCTGATTAGTAGCAAACATAGCTCCCAGGAATAATAAAATAACCGGAATTAAGATAATCCGCCAACCCGATAACAGTTGCCGCAGAGCGCCACACCGCCAAATCCACCACAGCAGGAAAACTACTATCGGTACAATCGCTAGCAAGGTACCACGCGAACCGGAAATAACGACGCTATATAAAGCTGCGAGTGACCCGGCGAGGTATAAGGTTACCCACCGGTCTCGTATAACCAGGCTCGCCGCCAGTAATACGGCAAAGGCAGACATTGCTATGACGCTAAAATATAATGGGTTATAGTGAATACCGGGTCGGACCTCTCCCTGAACCTGATATTGCCAGCCAACCACCAGAGCCGCGGCCAGCATGCCGACAGCCAATCCTGCGCAGATAAAGCGTATTCGCAAACCAAAGCGCATGACCGCCAGAATAATCGGTAGCATGAGCAGCATTCTCACTGGATTTTCCAGCGATATCAGCCCGTCTCTAGCAAGAAGAATATTAGGCAACCCCAGCAATATATTGACTATCAATATCAAAGCGAATGCTCGCAGCTCGATATCCCATCGCGGGCGATAATCGTAAATTACGATAAATGCCATTCCTACTATGATCAAAGCAATCAGACTATACACAACCCGATCGAGCACCAATATCGTGGCAAACAGGGAAAAAACTAACCAGCTAAAGACTGGCCACAGTCGTTCAGCAAAGGGCTTTGTCACGGCGGGGGAAATCGAATTATTCATCGGTAATGTGTAGACTCAGTAACAGCATTGAGAAGGTGTACAGTTTTTGTTCGTAGCACGTACTCCTGGTTACTTTATCCACCGTTTGGCACTATAAGCAGGGCGTTTTAACTACGGGAGTCTTCAATGTGTATACTTAGATCCCAAGACAATTTTCATTTTTGTAGAAAATGGTTGTTCGATAACCTCTTGTTCTGCCAGGTTTTAAACCCTCAAAATCTAATTTTTTGAACCCTTGTTTCTGCAAGTAGTCGATAACGGAATGCGAATCTTCGCCTTTCGAGTCATCCAGGATCATTACGCCTTTATCAGTTAAAGATTGCTGAGCATTTATCAAACAGTTAACCCTGTCTTCCGCGTCAACCACCACAACATCAAACTTTCTCCCCTGCTGTTGAATTATTTTGGAATATGTTTCACCATCGAAAGGGTCGAAAAGAATCAGTTTGACATTTTCCGGCATTGTTTTAACAACATAATCATACCATTCTCGATTGCATTCAACCGATACTACGCTATCTACAAGGCCCGAAAAAAACAGTGTTGAATTACCACAACCATATTCAAATATTGATAGTTCTTTACTTAATCTCTGCTCGAAAAAAGAGATAATGCTGTAATTCATCCAGGGTAAAGGCGAACCGTCTCGTTTGATCGGCTTGTGGCTTATTGCCGATGCTATGTATCCCGATTCTATTAAATAAGATCTTTTCGCGTAAAGCAGGCTCATTCCCTTACCAAAAACGAGTAATCTGGGAAAGTATTTCACAATACTTCTTCTGATTTTTTTGGCTTTTTCTAATTTAGACGGCATTTACATTCGATCCATTTCTGAGGTTCATTAATTTATCTTTGTGCTCTCCATGAAGGGGTCTGGTGATAAGGACACATTAAATATCTGATGCACCCCTAACTATTTGCAGCATCGAAATACTACACAACCGAATGTACGTCCGCAGTAAATTTGAAGTGATTTGCTAGCTACCTATTCCACCCGCCGTGAAGCATACAGATTGGCTAGCAAGGCTGCAAATTATCGTTTACATCCCTTGTCCTTTATTCACTGCGCGCTGATGATCTGTAGATTGCCACCTCGATATTTTGGTAACAGTTAAATCAATAACTCATGATAGAGCGCCAGAGTCTGTTCCACAGTAGCCAGGGTATTAAAATCTCGCTGAATACGAGCTTGTGCAGCAATAGCCATAGCACAATTTTTTTTTGGATCTTGAGCCAATTGCGCTACAGCCTCACTAATTGCCGAAGCGGAGCCAGCCTCGATAACCAGGCCCGAGACCCCGGGTTCTATTAACTCTGGGCTACCACCTGTATTGGTAACTATAGGGGTCACCCGATGCACCATGCCTTCAATGATCGCCTTTGGTAAGCCCTCTCGTTTTACCGCAGGTAAAATGCAGGCATCGCAAGCAGCCAATACTTGAGCCGCATCGGTTCGATAGCCGGTCAAATGAATACCTTTATTCATCGAACTCTGAGCAATTTTCGCCAGGGTCCTGCTTCCATCAATGGAACCGATCAGGAGTAGGTGAATATTCAAGCCTGTCTCAGCGATCTGCGGCAATGCGTCAATCAGAAATGACAGCCCCTTGCGAGGTCTCTCATTCGCAATGCAACCTAGCAAAAAGGCATCTTCAGGTACGCCCCAGGTAGAACGGGGTACCGCCGGTTTCTGGTACCAGGAAAGATCATGCCCCTTATAAATGGTAACAGCTTTATCCTGTGGAAATTGCCACCACAAGAACCTGAGTTTTTTGAAGTAGTCGCGAATTGCATTGGCGACACACACAATTTTATCGATACGTGGGTTGAGGTATGTCATCCATGAAATCGGATCAAACACTGATACATTACCTTCGATACCACGGTAGGCTATGAGTTTTACGGGAGAATGCTTAACCAACGGTAGTGTATTCTGCAGTGCCTTGTTGTTAAAGACATGAACAATATCAAAATCACTTTCGTCCAACACCGTCTTAATAGCCGCCCTACCCGCTGAATCAAAACGACTCTTCAATTTTAACCAGGTCACTTTGACACCGGCATCGAGCAGCAGCTGATTATGAGGTGCAGTCTCAGGGCAGATTACCCGAAGCTGTACGCCAGCATTGTGTATTCCAATAAATTGATAGATTTCCGGTAAATCGCTGTACCCCGTAATCGCCAATGCTCGGACGTTCTTCATCAATACCTGACTCATAAATCCATGCCAAAAGGGCAAACACCCATTTTGCCAATTGCCGGGGAGCACGTCCATCTACATTACCGGCTAAACTTGAAAAGCTCTATAATAGTCTATTTAGGTCTTATTTAAGCCGTAGCTATGCTCGATAAAATCAGTATTGTGATCATCACTAAAAATGCCGTCTCGACGCTACCGAAGACTCTGGAGTCTACGAAGGAATTCGACGAGGTGGTCATTTATGACAATGGTTCGAAAGACGAGACACTGGCCATAGCCGGCGATTTTAATAATGTTTCCCTGTATCGGGGTTCGTTCATGGGTTTTGGCCCCACTAAAAATCATGCAATCAGTTTAGCCAGGCACGACTGGGTCTTTTCTCTCGATTCAGATGAAACCATCACGCCTGAACTCACAGAGTATTTGCGTCAATGGAAACCAGATAATGACTACATTGCGGGGTATGTTCTACGCAAAAATTTCTTTATGGGTCGATATGTTAAACATGGCGGCTGGGGAAATGACTGGTTATTGCGTATTTTTAATCGAACCACTCACCAGTTTAGTGATGCGCCCGTACATGAGTCAGTCGAAAAAACAAAACAGTCCGTAGAATACAAATTTTCATATCCGATCGAACATGATGCGGTCCAGGACATTGGTCAATTTCTGGTAAAAATAGACCGCTATTCAGAGCTACGCCGCAAGCAAAGCGACAAAACTTTTCACCCAGGATTTATCGTATTTCGAAGCCTGTTTGCATTTTTTAAAAGCTATGTCATGCGCGCCGGCTTACTCGACGGATGGCGAGGTCTGATAATCGCCTGGAATAAAGCCAACGGTGTGTTCTATAAATATATGAAACGCTATGTCGATATAGCCACCCACAACGAAGACAATCAATAATACGGTCAAGAGCCTGTCAGATTTAGGATACCTGATTCAATAAAGGGGTAAGTATCTGCTTTTGCCCAACCCGGTTAACCAGATAAATCCCATCTTGCGACACCTGATCAACGGAAATATCAGTAATCTTGGCAGCATTAATATTAGCATCACTGGAAACAATCTTGTGATATTGCGGGGTATAACCAGTCCACAAAAAAGATTCCTGATTGATCTGTTGCTCCCATAATACCGAACAACTGGTGCCAATGTGTTTTTGCAGCTCGTCCTTTTTCAGCCGTGCTGCCAGCGCGTGCATTTGCCGGCTACGTCGCTTCTTGACTATCTTGTCGATTTGCCCTGGTAACCCTGCTGCCCTGGTACCTTCGCGTTGTGAGTAGG
>CAZJEJ010000138.1:0-6288 GCA_964544945.1 uncultured Gammaproteobacteria bacterium
TTTTTATAATACTGATCATTGCCCTGTTGATCGGCGGCTACGTATTAATCGAACGCACAGGAACAAAAGATTTATATCTGAACATGGATACATTGATTTTTCGTCTACGAGATCTGGAATTCATCGGCCCGTTACTGGTGATTGGGCTTATGATCCTGGCCATCGTGTTGAATCCACTACCAAGCGCGCCTATCGCACTTGCTTCAGGTGCGGTTTATGGCCATACCATGGGTACTTTTTACGTCCTGGCCGGCGCGGAAATTGGTGCAGTGATCGCATTTATGATCGCCCGACTGACCGGCTTTCAATTGATGAAAAAACATATCGGTAAGTATTGGTCTTTAAATCGATTTACTACACAAAATTCCTTAATGGCGATCATTTTTATTTCCCGCCTCATACCTTTTCTGTCCTTCGATCTCATCAGCTATGGTGCCGGCCTGACACCTATCACGCTATGGCGTTTTGCCCTGGCAACATTATTGGGGTTGGTCCCAGCCAGTTTTCTACTGGCTCATTTTGGCGGGGAAATGGTAGGAGCCAGCTTTCAAAACATTACCCTCATTGTATTGGGCGTCGGGTTGATTACCGGTATTCCTATACTATACATAGCCTTAAAGAAGCGATTTCAAAAGCTGCCGCCGGACAAGGTAGAAGGCGAAGAATGACAAATAAATTTTTTACTACTAGAGAGAACCCATGAGACAAAAAGCGATCATTATCATTTTAACCTTATTTGCAATTCCGGGATTGGTCAACGCCGCAACAACAGGCAAAGTTCCAAAAATTACCGGTATCGCAGTACATCAAGGCCAGACGCAACAGTATTTCGCGGCTACCAATAAGGGGCTCTATACCAGCACCGATGGATTAAGCTGGACTATTGCCGGCTATCAGGAATTACCAGCCACTTTGGTATCAGAAACCACTGCGGGTACCCTGTATGCTTTTGTCGTGGGAAAGGGTTTACTAAGACTCGAAAAGGGCAAGAGTCAATGGGAACTGGTCAACAACCAGTTCGGTGCACAGTACTTACTCGAATTATCGGCCGATCCGGGAAATCCCGAAAAACTGATTGCTCTTAATCAATACGGAAAACTCATTGTCTCCAATAATTCTGGCAAAGACTGGAACAAAATCAAGGGCCCCTATAAAACGAGTAGTGAGGCCGAAGCACGCGGGCTTGCGCTTTTCAGAGATAATTGTCAATCCTGCCATGGAATCGACGGCGTGGGCGAAACCTACAACATGCAAGCATTAACCGATAAGGACTATCTCCGTGCACCGGCACTGAACGATTCTGAGCATGCCTGGCATCACACCGACGAGGGACTGACCGGGACTATTTTAAATGGCTCACCGCGCGAACCACGCATGATTGCCTGGAAGGATAATGGCCTGACGGAGGAAAATACGCAGGATGTGATCTCCTACATGAAAAGTCTCTGGACCCAGCGGGAACGGGACTGTCAGGGACCCAAACATCAGGATTGCCCCGAGTAATAATATCCCATGATCGAATTATCAGTTGTTGGAATGGCGACTGCCTTTGTGGCAGGCATCATTTCTTTTCTTTCTCCTTGCGTATTGCCGTTAGTACCTGGCTACGTTTCTTTTATAGGCGGGAATTCTCTCGATCAGCAACAGGAGCCGGGTGGTCGTTCGCTGAAACAATCGCTGGTAACCATGGGCTTAAGCCTGAACTTTATACTTGGTTTCACAACCGTTTTTGTAGCCTTCGGTGCGAGCGCTTCCATCATAGGGCAGTGGCTTTCATATTACCGTTGGGAAGTTAATATCATCGGCGGTGTCATGGTCATAATATTCGGGCTATTGCTGAGTGGCGTGCTAAACATAAGCTGGATGGGTAGAGAATTCCGTTACTTCGGTAAGCTACCACGCGGGGGCCCCTTCTCAGCCTACCTGCTGGGAGTTGCCTTTGCCTTCGGATGGACGCCCTGTATAGGACCCGTTTTAGGGGCTATATTAACGCTGGGCGCAACCTCGGCTTTGGTCACCGATGGCACCGCTCTGCTGGCATTTTATTCGCTCGGGCTGGGCATCCCCTTCATGCTGGCCGCATTGTTTACCGATCGATTTATGCAACACTCCAGCGTCCTGAGAAAACATGGCAAAACCCTGCAATTGATCGCAGGGGGGCTTATGATTTTAATGGGGGTAGCGATGATTACCGGTTACCTGAACGATTTTTCAATCTGGATTTTGAAAGCTGTCCCCTGGCTAGGCACTCTGGGATAAGCAAGAGAATTTTAATCATTGAAAGCCCCATATCGAATGTTACTGATCGGCCTGTTTATTACAGGCCCATTGGTTATATCCCTGATTGCGCCGTCTTCTAGTGCAAGAGCTGAAAGCCGCTGGTACGACCAATCGAGCGTGGAGAAAGGTAGCACTTTATTCCGCGAAAATTGCTCGGCCTGCCACGGCTTCGATGCTGAAGGCACGCTTAACTGGAAAAAAACCGACGGTAACGGCAAATATCCACCACCGCCACTAAACGGTACCGCCCACACGTGGCACCATTCGATAGAGACCTTGAAAGAAACTATACAGGAAGGTGGTATCAGTATCGGGGGTTCTATGCCTGCTTTTAAAAGCAGGCTTTCGGATGAGGATCAGGGTGCATTGATCGCTTATTTTCAATCCAAATGGGCGGACGATATTTATCTAAAATGGGCTGGCCGATACCAGCTCAATGATAAACCACCAAAAGGTTCGACAGATAAACAATCTAACAACGCTCCGGTCGACAAAAATAAAATGACCCGCTTGCTACGCTCAAGACTGGGTAGCAAAAAGCTTTCTGACCCGATTCGAACGCCCGTTGATGAGATATACCAGACTCGATTTAACAACCAGTACGCCTATTTAACTCAAGATGGACGATTTGTTTTCATCGGCAAACTGATTGACCTCGAAACAGGGATAAACCTGACCGCTGTAGCCAAGAGAAAATTTATAATTACCGAACTGAATCGGGTCTCACTTGAAGACAAGGTCATATTTCCTGCAACGGGTGTAGAAAAAGCAGTGATCAATGTTTTTACCGATACGACCTGCCCATACTGTAGAAAATTTCATGAAGAGGTGGGCAAGCTGCAGGAAGCTGGAATTTCCATACACTACCTGCCCTATCCGCGGGGTGGGCAGCAAGGACCTGGTTATCAGCCTCTCAGACAAGTCTGGTGTGCCAAAGACAAACAAAAAGCTATGGGTATTGCAAAAGAATTAGATACCGGAGATTTACCGCCTGGAGATTGCGAAAAAGGGAACTTTGTTGACGAAGGCTTTGCATTGGGTAACAGGGTTGGGATAACCGGGACCCCGTCATTATTTAAATCAAACGGTGAGAATATCCAGGGTTACGTGCCTTATCAACAACTGATACCCAGGATTTTCAGCAATTAGAAAGTGACTACTGATGAACCATCGTGGCTACACCCTTCGATCAGGACCTTTCTCAATTGGCCGCTTTCATTGCCAGCATCTGTTCTACTAGAAGGTCATCCTGTAATTGCAGATGATAGCCCTGTGTTTCGAGGTTGGTTAATACTTCCTCGGCATCTTCCTTAGCCAGTTTTTTATCCGGTGATAAATCGAAACTAAAGCTGAACTCGGGTGTACCAAAGATGTTCATCAAATCATGTGGAATCACCGAAAAATCATCCTTGTGGGTCAAATAAAGGTAAGTATCGAGTTTTCGATCACTGCGATAGATGTGGCACAACATAAATTGGCATCCGGTATTTAAAAAGAGAGGCCCTGGACAGGCCTCCCCCGATCATATCAAATCACCTCGCTGGTGGAAACGAGCAAACCTGCTATTGACCACCGGTAAACTCTGGATAGGCCTCGATGCCGCATTCGGATATATCGACACCAGCATATTCTTCCTCTTCGCTAACCCGAATGCCCATGGCAAGCCTGATCACATACCATGCCAGCAGGCTCGCGAAGAATACCCAGACAAATATGGTCAATGCACCAACGAACTGACCCAAAAAGGAGGTATTTTCATTGGTCAGGGGTACCGCCATCAAACCCCATAAGCCAACCGTACCGTGTACCGAGATCGCGCCGACCGGATCATCGATTTTTAATTTGTCGAGCATAAGAATAGAAAAGGCCACGATCAGACCCCCGACTGCCCCTATGCCGGTCGCGGCCAGCACAGGAGGCGTTGAAGGTTCGGCGGTAATAGCGACAAGCCCGGCCAGCGCGCCGTTCAGAGCCATGGTCAGATCGGCCTTGCCAAACATAATACGTGCAATTAATACCGCCGTGACCACCCCGCCAGCAGCCGCTGCATTGGTATTAACAAACACCATTGCCACCGAATTAGCGCTCGCGATATCCCCCAGCTTCAGTACCGAGCCACCATTGAATCCAAACCAGCCCATCCATAGAATAAATGTTCCGAGTGTCGCGAGCGGCAAATTAGCACCCGGGATCGCATTGATGTGGCCCTGTTTACCATACTTGCCTTTGCGCGCACCGAGCAATAGGACGCCGGCCAGCGCCGCAGCGGCACCAGCGATATGCACGATACCCGAACCGGCAAAATCGGAGAATCCAAAATCATCGCCCAGACTATACAAACCAAAAACACTGCCCCCACCCCAGGTCCAGTAACCTTCGAGCGGGTAGATAACACCGGTCATCACTACCGCAAACAGCATGAACGCCCATAGCTTCATGCGCTCGGCCACCGCACCCGATACAATCGACATAGCGGTTGCGACAAAAACCACCTGAAAGAAAAAGTCAGACGCGGACGCATAGACGGCACTACCCTGGAATCCACTTTCCCGAGACGCTTCGAGCGCATCGGCAACCAGTGATTCACCGCCTGCGATACCCCCCAGGAAGGCACTGCCGTCGTACATGATCTGGTAGCCAATGACCATATACATAATACTGGCCACCGCATACAGTAGAATATTTTTAGTCAGTATTTCGGCTGTATTTTTCGAGCGCACCATGCCGGCTTCGAGCATCGAAAAGCCCGCCGCCATCCACATCACCAGCACACCACTGACCAGAAAGTAAAAAGTATCTAATGCATACTGTAATTGAAAGATTTGATTTTCCACGACTGGTCCCCTTAAAGTGCGCTTGAGCCAGTTTCGCCGGTACGAATCCGGATCACCTGCTCCAACGGTGTGACAAATATTTTTCCATCCCCGATCTTCCCGGTGGCTGCACTCGAACCGATAGCGTCGATCACCTGTTCCAGCAGCGACGCGTCTATGGCAAGATCGAGCTTGACCTTGGGTAGGAAATCGACCACGTATTCTGCTCCGCGATAAAGCTCCGTATGGCCTTTTTGCCGCCCAAAGCCCTTAACCTCGGACACCGTGATACCCTGCACACCAATCTCTGACAAGGCTTCGCGAACATCGTCGAGCTTGAAAGGTTTGATAATAGCTGTCACCAGTTTCATCGCATGTCTCTCCTGCATTGTGATGAACCATCATTAGCAGGAACAGTGCCACAATTAAATTAGTTGTTTTATTTCAAGGACTTATTACAGGAGCTAGGCAGACAGTCGATAAATCGCTACACTGGCACAGGAAATAATGCCATTTTGCACCAATATAGCGCAAAATGGATATTCACGCGCACCATAACGAGGCAATATTATGCTGGATAACCAATCGATCAATCGCTTGTCCGAAAAGATCAACCAGTTGCTACCAGCGGGCCTGCAGCAGATAAAAGGCGATTTTGACGCGCGCTTAAAGACACTTTTACAGCAGCAGTTATCGGCGCTAGAACTGGTGAGCCGTGAGGAATTTGATATTCAGGCGCGCGTCCTGCAACGAACTCGTACTAAACTCGAAGACCTGGAGCGAAAGCTTAAACAACTGGAAGCAAGGCTGGAGCCTAAATAATTCAAAAACAGCGAAGGGTCAGAGCTCAGGTTTTTACCCCCTCCCCCAGCAAACCCTTATTATGAAGTAGTCATAGTCTCAGGGGTCTGGTTGGTAAGTGTCGGGGCCAGGCCATTGCCTTCGATTATGGATAGTGCAGCGTTATATATTGCCACCGCATATTTCACGATCACTTTTCAATAAAAGCGCGCTCAATCACATATTCCCCTAAATCATCTCTGCGGGTTTCACTAAACCCCAGGTCAATGAGTATTGCAGTAAGGCTTTGTAGCATACCTGGGCTTCCGCATAACATGAATCGATCGTCTTCCACGTTTAGCGCTGGCGTGCCTATGTCTTCTATTAACTTTCCTGTTTCAAGAAGGCTGGTAAT
>CAZJEJ010000139.1:0-6214 GCA_964544945.1 uncultured Gammaproteobacteria bacterium
GGCGTTGCAACCAGCGACAGCTACCAGGGCATCCATAATACACTGCAATCATTCAGCGTAATTTCTGCTTTCGATTTTCTCTGCGGCTACGACAGTGGCCATGGCGTCAAGCCAGACGCCGACATGGTACTGGCATTTTGCGAAGCGATGTCGCTTGAACCCGCCGAAGTGATCGTCGTCGGGGACAACCACCACGATATCGAAATGGGGAGAAATGCCAATGCAGGTCTTTGTATTGGGGTCCTTACCGGTACCAGCACCCGG
The DNA here is from genome assembly GCA_964544945.1 of uncultured Gammaproteobacteria bacterium. Lineage (GTDB taxonomy): Bacteria > Pseudomonadota > Gammaproteobacteria. The sequence goes on from CAZJEJ010000139.1 coordinate 265, forward strand.
GCCGACCTGGAGGGGGTTGCAGATTTGCTACTAGACGATATTGCAGGGTTGCCAGCCGTTATAAAACAGAATGCCTGAATAAAAAAACAGGCACTCAAACAATATTGTAGCGATATGCCATCTGGATTAACTCGGCCAATGTCGAGAGCTTCAGCTTCTATAGTTAACCGATATATTGACTCGCCACGTCGTCGATTATCTCACCGATTACGGTCATATCCTCAACGCTGAAAGTTAGCGGTATGCGCAAGTCAAAAGTGTTAGCGAGTATTTTCAAGGTTTGCGGTAAACTTTGCTTTGAGTCTATATAGCGCCAGCTATCGTAACGACTGGTAAATCCCTGCGGTTCCATGCTACCAAACCACTTTAATTCGATACCACGTTTGGCGCAATCGGCGATGAAACGAGGCACCTGTTGGTATTCCAGAGTTTCGATGCGAAATTGCAATGAACTGGCGACATAGTCCTCCTGCTGAGGACGCCTGGGTAATGTGATCCCGGGGTTCTGTGCGAGACGTTTTTCCAATGCATGGTAACGGGCATTCCAGCGCTCACAATTTTTATCGAGCAATGGTAACTGGGCACGCAGGATAGCCGCGCGTAAGTTATCCATTCGGCCGCTGTAGTTAGGCGTATCGAGTTTAATGTCTTTGAAAACCGCAATCTCTGGTGCAGCATCGTGGCGCTCGAACAACATGTATGAGCCCGAATGCATGATTGCGCGTGCCATCACTTCCGGGTCGTTGGTGGTAAGAAGCCCGCCTTCACCCGAATTAAGGTGCTTATAGGTTTGCGTGCTAAAGCAGGCTATGCGGCCAAACCCCCCGGACTTTTTACCATTCCAGCTCGCGCCCAGGGTATGCGCACAGTCTTCGATCAGCGTGACCCCATATTTAGTACAAAGATCGACCACGGCGTCCATATCGGCTATATGGCCGCGCATGTGCGAGATCATGAAAAAGCGTGCCTGCGAGGCTTGCATCATTTGTTCGAGATGGGTTAAATCGACACAAAAGTTTTCATCGATTTCAACCAGTACCGGGTTACCACCAGCATTGTCGATCGCACCCGGAACCGGGGCCAGAGTGAAGGCATTGGTGAGTACGGATTCACCGGGTTCGATGCCGGCGGCTTTAAGCGCAATATGCAAAGCGTAACCACCCGAGGCGCAGGCAAGGCAATACGACTGACCCATGTATGCGGCGAATTCGGTTTCGAGCAATGCGGTTTCGGCGGTTTCGTCTTCGATCACGTTATAGCGATGCAGGCGACCTGTGCGCATGACTTCGACCGCCTTCTCGATACCGGTTTCGGGAATAGGCTCTTGTTGCGTAAAAGGCTTATTAAATATAGTTTTAGCCATGGCTTTCAATCTAACTCAAGTCCCGTAAGGTTATACAGATAAATCATGCCGATAAAAAGTCATCGACAATCATATTGAATAATTCAGGTTTTTCCATATGTGCATTGTGAGCACATCCCGGCATCACGGCAAGATAGCTATCCGAAATGCCGTGCCACAATGATTCCGGTTGAGACCAGCCATAGGACCGATCACGATCTCCCCAAAGTACCAGTGTAGGGCAGGATATCGAAGCCAACGCGCCGCAGCCATTCCATTTTTCCCAGGCGGTCAAACTGGCAAGCGCGGCCTGCATCGAGGCTTTTTTGCCGACATTCTCACACACTGAAAAACCTTGCGCATCTTTACCTTCGACGAACCAGGTAGCGGCAATTCGTTTTGCAGTTGCTTCAAGCCCATCAGTTGCCAAACGCTCGCGAGATTGATCCAGGGTTTCAAATCGGTCGGGCAATACGCCTACTGGACCGGTGCCATAGCAGACCAGTTTTTTGATGCGTTCATTTTGCATCGCGGCCATTTGTTGCACCACCATCCCGCCCATCGAATGGCCAAGCAAATAGAATTTTTCGACACCTAATGAATCGAGCAGATCGAAAACCTGTTGTGCGCACTCTGGGATCGAATCCGGCGCAACGAGCTCGGCGCTGTCGCCGAACCCGGCCAGGTTGGGAGCGATGACATCATAGCGCAACTTGAAGTGGTCAATTTGTGCCTGCCACATTTGCGCACCCCCAAAATATCCGTGTTGCAGTATCAGGGGGTAACCTTGCCCAATTCGAGTGTATTTAAGCAGTGGCTTGTTACCTGTGTTCGGAGCAAACATTCTGTGCATGTTTTTATAAACCTCATAGATCCAGGTTGCAATACTCTACTGGGCCAACGGTACCAAATCGGACATATTCCCACAGACCGGGGGCTAATGGTCCCCGTACATCAACCGGGAAACATAATCATGCCTCTACTCGCTGAAAATCAACTAACAAATATCGTCATTCTGATAGCGTGATAATGCTATATGCGGGCTAACGCAAGGTCCGAGCGAATGCCCGGATGTCTTCGACCAGCAGCTCAGGCTGCTCCAGAGCCGCGAAGTGGCCTCCATGAGGCATCTCGGTCCAGCGCGAAATGTTGTAGACGCGCTCGACATAAGACCGTGGCGGCCAGGACAAGAGCTCTGCCGGGAATAAAGCCACCGCCGTCGGAACCTCGACACGCTTGCCCTCCGGCGACAGCAGGCGTCCGCCTTCCTCGCGTCGGCCGTAGTAGATCCAGGATGCCGAGTTGAAGGTGCCCGTGACCAGATAGACCATGATATTGGTAAGCAGTGAGTCCTTGCTGTGTACACTCTCGATATTGTCGCCATCGGTATCGGACCACGAATTAAATTTCTCGATGAGCCAGGCGGCGACTCCGACGGGACTGTCCATCATCGCGTAGCTCAAAGTCTGTGGTTTGGTCGCCTGTTGGGTCCGGTAGCCGTCCTCCATCATTTGTTCGCGTTCGAATTCTACGGCCCAGGCCTCTTCTTCCGGCCCCTTCGGACCATCGGGGTGGCGCATCGTCATGATGTTGATGTGGATGGCGCTGCAGGTCGATGAGTGGTCGTAGCCGAGCCAGCTGGATATTGCGCCGCCCCAGTCTCCGCCCTGAGCCAGATAGCTGTTGTATCCCAGTACATCGGTCATCAGCGTGTCGAACATACCTGCCATCTTGCGCGGCCCGATTGGACGCGGGGGACGGCCCGAGAAGCCGAATCCCGGCAAAGACGGCGCAATGACTTCGAAAGCGTCGTCGGCGCTGCCGCCGAAACGTTCAGGATGGGCCAGTGGTTCGATGATATCGAGGAATTCGACAACCGATCCCGGCCAACCATGGGAGATGATTAACGGCATCGCCGCGGGGCCACTGCCCTTCTCGTGAATGAAGTGCAGATCAATACCGTCAACCCTGGCCGTGTAATGAGGGAAATGGTTAATCCGGGCTTCGTGCTTACGCCAATCGAATTCATCGACCCAGTACGCACAAAGCGCCTTCATGTAGTCAAGGTTGGCGCCATATGCCCACCCACCGTCGTCGGGCATCTCGTGCCACGGATACTCCGCTACCCGGGTGCGGATGCGATCGAGGGTTTCGTCAGGAACATTGATACGAAAGGGGTGAATGCTTGTCATGTTATTTCCAGGTTGCTGAAATGCCGCATTGATCTAACTCATCACATTCGGGAGACCATGAGGTGCGATACATATCACTATATATCACTGAAAACAAAATCCGGGTGATAATTTCCAGATTATTGTGCATGCTCCATCTCTTGCATCGCCCCGCACAACCCGAACAAAAGCGGTTTGCCCGACGCCCTTCAACTCGAGCAAATCCTTTACCGTTAGTTTAAGCATTGACTTTTTGCCTGCGCCGCTCGAGAAAGCGCTGGTGTGATTCGGCCGTGCCGTCATGAAAATTGCCACTCCACTGATCCATCGGGATTTCCAGCCCGCCGTAGTTACATTCGAAATAGCGGTGATGTAACTGATGATGGTAGGTTCCAGGCGGCAATATCAGTTTGCCGCCAACCGTGATTCCCTGGTAGCCGGTATGCGTGGTAGCTGCGCTCAGGCTATAGTATTGCAGATGAAAGATAATCAACAGTGGACTCGCCGGCACGATAAAGTGGATTAAAACGGTGCCGAAATAGATCAAGTGCTCGATCGGGTGCATCGACATGCCGGAGCCGGGGTGAGTCAGTTACACCAACGCTCGTACCCGAGTAATGGCACCCGGTGCATCGTCACCATAGCCGTCGGCCCCGATTGCACTGGCGAACTCCTGGTTAACCGGAGCACCGCCAATGATCACCTTGAGATCAGGTTTTTCCGCTTTGATAGCCCGGACCGAGGTTTCCATTGCCTTCATCGTCGTCGTCAGGAGGGCGCTCATCAATACAAACTCGGCATTGTGCTCGTCGGCTGCGGCGAGAAATGCTTCGGTCTCCACATCCACACCAAGGTCGATCACGTTAAAACTTGCCCCTTCCAGCATCATGGCGACCAGGTTTTTTCCGATATCGTGCATATCGCCCTTGACCGAACCGATGACCGCAGTGCCAATAATGGTGGATTTGTCGCCGAGGAACAGTGGCCGCAGAACATCCAGACCGCCCTTCATCGTTTCGGCGGCCATGAGCATTTCAGGCACGAAAATTGTGCCTTCACTAAAACACCTGCCGACTTCATCCAGAGCTTCGATCAACGCCTCTTCCAGAATCACTTTGGGTGGCGTTTCGGCACCGAGCTCCTGGCGTACCAGATCCTGGATTCCTTCATCGTCATAATCGAGAACCGCATCATAAATATCATCGAGACTCATTATTGTTCTCCTGTTTCAGGCCGGCCTTATACATCGCCACGACGTTTTCCGGCGGTACATCGACACAAATATTATGCACCGGACCCATCACGTAACCTCCGCCAGTGCCAAGATCATGCACTCTCTTTTTAACTTCCGCCTCGACGTCCTCTACGCGCCCGTTGGGTAACGCTTCAAAGGTATCGATTGCCCCCCAGAAACTCAAATTCTTGCCATATCTTTGCTTGAGAGCCTGCGTGTCCATGTTAGCGGCGGAAACCTGGACTGGATTCAAAATCTCCACACCATTGTCGATCAATTCATCAAGCAGCGGTGCTATCGCTCCACAGCTATGGTAGTAGATCTTCGCTTTGGTCAGGCCTTTGACGTATTGACATAATTCGAGCTGATAAGGCTTTACGAGTTCCCTGTAGCTTTTCGGGGAAATCAGCAAGTTGTCCTGACCAGCCAGATCATCGGCTAGCTGAATGACATCGATGAATTCTCCTACTTCACGTAAATACAACTCGACGTTGCGCTTACGTATATCCAGAATCTTGCGCATGAGTGCGTGAACAAAATCTTTATTCTTGATGAGATCCTTCATAAACTCGGCAAGGCCGCGAAGATACCAGGCCTGCTCAAAGATATTACCGGGGGAACCCAGGCATCCGACCAATGCGTATTCCCCTGCTTCATACAGCTTTCGTGCCGGTTCACGGACGCCTTTGAAGTCATAGTCATCGGCTGGGTCGGGCCAGGGAAACGCATCGAGATCTTGCAGGCTCGCCTTTTGCAGCGGATGCCCCATAAGATTGGCATAATCACCTGCAATTTGCCTCGTGACTCCCCATTCATCGACAAACGTGGCGTTATTTTCAGTAATGGCCAGGTGCTCGCCGACAGCTTCGTTGACCTTACTCGCGGGGCGGATGTGGCGGGTATCGATGTCGAGCTTTTCAAGAATCACGTCATCGACATAACTCGTTTGCCAGATGTGCGACATCACATTGGGCGACAGATTCACAAGGCCGAGATGTTGTTTCAAATTTTCATAGGCCAAAATCGAAAGGGTCGTCTGCCTGCCCCCAAGATCCATCGGCACTCGATCAGGCTGCTCATGATTGAGGGCCATCAATACGCGTTCTTTATGGGTTGTCATGGAACGATATTCCTATTGCACGTAATGAGTCACTCTCTCACACAATAGTTAATCTATACAAACGAGCAATTTTTATATGGATT
>CAZJEJ010000140.1:0-6116 GCA_964544945.1 uncultured Gammaproteobacteria bacterium
CTCGCCATCGATCAGGGCACTACATCCTCACGTGCGATATTGTTCGACGCCGACTACCGGATTAAAGCGGTAAGCCAGCAGGAATTTGAACAACACTACCCGCAGTCTGGATGGGTCGAGCACGATGCGGAAGATATCTGGCAGACCACGGTTACGACTTGCCAGCAGGTGCTAGACCAGGTCGGAGCGAAAGCAGCGGATATTGCCGCGATTGGGATTACCAATCAACGTGAAACCACAGTAATCTGGAATCGCAACAGCGGCAAACCGATCCATCGGGCTATCGTCTGGCAGGATAGACGCACTTCTGATTTGTGCCGGAAACTGCGCGACGCTGGCAATGAAAAGCTGATCAGCACGAAAACCGGGTTACTACTCGATCCTTACTTTTCAGCGACAAAAATTGCCTGGATACTCGATCGGGTGCCTGGTGCACGCGCAGCCGCTTCGCGCGGTGAGCTCGCATTTGGCACTATCGATACCTTCCTGCTCTGGCGCCTGAGTGGCGGCAAGGTGCACGCAACTGACGCGACCAATGCGAGTCGTACCATGCTGTACGATATATACCAGCATTGCTGGAGCGATGAATTACTGAAACTATTCGACGTACCCGCCTCTATATTGCCGGAGGTAAAGGACTCGGCTGCCAATTTCGGCTTTACCGAGAAATCGATCTTTGGTGGAAATATTCCAGTCGCCGGCATTGCTGGCGACCAGCAGGCCGCTACCGTCGGGCAAGCCTGTTTTCAGCCGGGAATGATGAAGTCTACCTACGGTACCGGCTGTTTTGCTTTATTAAACACCGGTGATACAGCTGTAACATCTAGCAACCGACTATTGACCACGATTGCATACCAGCTAGACGGACAGACCAGCTACGCGCTCGAAGGGTCGATTTTTGTCGCGGGTGCCGCGGTTCAGTGGCTGCGCGATGGCATTGGGCTGATAGACACCGCAAGTCAGTCAGGAGAGCTTGCAGCACTCGCTGACGAGGCACAGGCTGTCTACCTGGTTCCCGCGTTTGTTGGTCTGGGTGCGCCCTACTGGGATGCCGATTGTCGCGGTGCAATATATGGTTTATCACGCGGTACCGGACGTGCTGAAATCGCACTCGCCACCCTTGAATCGGTGTGTTACCAGACCTGCGATCTTTTAGAGGCGATGCAGCGTGACTGGGGGTCTTCGGGCGACACCGTATTGCGCGTCGATGGTGGCATGGTGGCTTCTGACTGGACCATGCAACGCCTGTCGGATCTGGTCAATGCCGATGTTGACCGACCCCAGGTGATGGAAACCACTGCACTCGGTGCAGCCTGGCTCGCCGGTATGCACACCGGATTTTATGGTGGCATGGACAATTTTGCACAAAACTGGGGGCTGGAGAGGCGTTTTAGTCCAGACATGGACGACGCTACCAGGACCAATAAACTAGCCGGATGGCAGGATGCGGTAAAGCGTACGCTAAGTAACCCAGGGTAAAGGGGCCAGACCGGAATGGCGCTTACTTAATGCTCGCGCCAGGCTGAATCGAATAGAAAATTCCAGAATACGCCGTGAATACATCCTTGTAGGCTCGACGACAGCTTCCCTGCTGTCGACGATTCTGTAATTTTCTATTCGATTCAGCCTTTACTGTCCTATCTGAAAAACCAAAGCGAGTGCTATTCGGGCTAGATAGCTATCATCACACGCACGGCATCGAGCCTTAATCTCGCATTGACCAGGGAGGCTTCAAACCCATCGAGTTGATCACGAAAAAAAACGATTTCTTCGTCGCGCACGTTAGTGTTGGTCTGTTGCAACGCGAGCAATCGATCGAGTTCACGGCCCAGTACCTCCCTGCCCCGTTGCCTGGCCGCCGACACTAACGCCGGTACCTGGGCATCCGCCTCCTTTTCTGCCTGTTCCAGTATTACCGATATTTCGGGCTCCTTAGCCTTGATCACCTTGAGCGACGTATCGAGGTCCACGCGCTGATACATACGCCGGATAGAATCGTCATCGAGCACAGCTTGATGGTCACGCTGGTATTCGTCTATCACCACGCGCACGCTACTGTTCGGAAAAAAGCGCGTACTATCGATCGTGCTATCGTGTGAAAATTCCATCAAAAAACGACAGTCCAGTAGCAGAGTACCGGGATCGACCGCAGGATACCTGATTGCGATAAGCGCGGTATTACCAAATTCGCTGCTTAAAATTAAATCCATCGCGTTGCGCACGAATGGGTGTTCCCAGGTCAGAAAACGCAAGTCTTCATTGGCTAGTGCAACGTTACGACGATAGGTTACGGTCATTCCATCATCCGGTAATCCAGGCATTTTCATCAACATGTTATCGCCCGGGGCTAACACCCAACAATCCTGGGCACGAATATCGCTGTTAACCCCAAAACAGTCATATATTTTTTCCATATAGTGGAAAATATCGAGGTCGAAATCGCGTTGTATCGCCTGATCAACCAAATCATCGGCAACCACAGGATGGCAGGAATTAATTTCAAGCAATCGATCACGCCCTTTTTGCAGGGCTTCGTTTAACTCCAGGTAGAGCTGATTGGAGCGTGCGATAAAAACCTCGATTGGTAACAGGGGGTCGGTGAGATGTGTCTGCAATTCGTGGCGTAAGTGCATATATACCTGATAACCGGCGGGGCAGGTTTGCTCGAATGCATTGAGCCCCAGGTGATACCAGCGAAACATGACCTCCTGCGCGGTTGCTTGTAGATACGGCACGTGAATATTGATCGTCGCGTTTTGCCCGATACGATCAAGCCTGCCGATTCGCTGTTCGAGCAGATCAGGATTTGCTGGTAAATCGAACAATACCAGGTGATGGGCAAACTGAAAATTCCTGCCTTCACTGCCAATTTCGGAACATATCAGTACCTGGGTTCCGGTTTCGTGATCGGCGAACCAGGCAGCGGAACGATCCCTGTCAACCAGACTCATACCCTGGTGAAACACCCCGACACCAATTCCGGTATTACGCTTAATTTGGGCCGCCAACTCGAGAACCGTGTCAGCCGCTGCGGTGATCACCAGTACCTTTTTTCCCTTGTTTTCGATCAGAAACTGACCTAACCATTCAACCCGGGGATCGATACTAACCCAGTCGGGCAGCGTCTCTACCGCTCGCAGACCCAGTTCGGGAGACAGGAGTACCTGTGGATCAAATCCGGCCCCCAGGTCAGATGACTGGAAATGCGCCCGCCAGGATTCAGGTGGTTTCAGTGGGTAAGCGTGCAGTTTACGATCTGGAAATCCCTGGATCACGTTGCGGGTATTACGAAACAGTACCCGTCCGGTACCATGTCGGTCCAGCAGGTGTTCGATCAGTTGCTGGCGAGCATGCGATCGTTTTACCGGGTCTTCGTCACCGAGCAATTCAAACCATTGGCGATTGTCGCCTTCTTCCAGGGTTTGTTCGAGCAACTGCAGTTGGCCCTGGTCGAGCTCGGCATCAAGCTGCAGGACATCGACCAGTTCGGCCAGTTCTGCATAGCTGGATTCTTCCTCAAGGAAGCTACCAAGACTGGCAAAGCGATTAGGATCCAGCAGCCTCAATCGGGCGAAATGACTCTCCTTGCCGAGCTGTTCGGGGGTCGCACTGAGCAGCAATAGACCCGGTGTTTCCCTCGCCAGCGATTCAACCATCTCATATTCAGGACTCGGTGATTCTTCCGACCATACGAGGTGATGAGCCTCATCGACCACCAGCAAGTCCCACTCGCCTTCGAAAGCCTCGGCTGCGCGCATCGGATTAGCGGCCAGAAATTCTAAACTACAAATGATCAATTGCTCGCTATGAAAAGGGTTTTCGACATCGCCCAGACTATCGTCGCCCGTATCCAGTATTGCACCGCAACGTTCCCCGTCGAAAACGCTGAATACCAGGTTAAATCGACGTAGCATTTCAACCAGCCACTGGTGCACGAGACTCTCGGGGACGACGATCAATATTCGATTTGCTCTTTCGGCGAGCAATTGCTGGTGCATGATCAAACCAGCCTCGATGGTTTTTCCGAGGCCCACCTCATCGGCGAGCAGGACCCGGGGAGCGTAACGCCGTGCAACTTCATGCGCGATATATAGCTGATGAGGAATCAGGTTGGTACGACAGCCAGCAAGGCCGTAAACGGATGACTGCAATAGCGTATTCGCGATTTGCCGGGTCTGGACACGCAGGGAAAACCATTTATTGCGATCTATCTGGCCATTGAGCAATCGCTCGCCGGGTCGATTGAGCTGCAAAAAGTTGCTTATTTTACCCTCGGCCAATGACACCGACTCGCCAGCCTCATCCTCACACCGATATACGATTAAACCGTGCGATTCCTCCAGCTCGACAACTTTCAGCAACTCACCCAGTTGATTTTGAATCCAGTTACCCGGCTTGAAACGCACCCTCGACAAGGGTGCATTTTGCCGGGCATATATACGCGTTTCGGTAGTCGCAGGGAATACAATGGTGACGGTACGGTGCTCTATTTCGATCACCATGCCGATACCTAAATTAAGCTCGGCCGCACTGATCCAGCGCTGACCGATAGAAAATTCCTGCATTATAATTCCCGGGTTTTAAGAACCGTGTGGTTCTCCTGATATTCAGGGATGGTTCTCGAACTGGAATTATAGCAAGTGAACTCAATCACTGCTTGAAGTCACGGGGATAGTTGCACAGAATGTCGCATGATTTCTGTGAACCCTGCCGGGTACTTCATTACCGGCTCCGACACCGACGTCGGTAAAACCTATATCGCCTGTGAACTGATCCGCCAATTACGGCAATTAAAGGTGGCGCTTGAGGTCAGGAAACCGGCCGAGTCTGGCTGTATCCTCGATGAATCGGGTTGTTTAATTGCCAACGACGCTTTGAAATTACAGGCGGCAAACGAAAATCGCGAAACCATGGAAACAATCGCTCCCTATCGATTCAGGGCTGCGCTTGCACCCCACCGAGCAGCCAGACTCGAAGGAAGCCAGCTGTATACCTCCGATTTGCTTGCTGCCTGCGTTGTCGACGACGATCACAGGCTTATCGTGGAAGGAGCGGGTGGATTTTATTCGCCAATCAGCGAGGATGGGCTGAATGCCGATCTCGCGAGCTTATTGCAACTACCTGTCATCATTGTAGTCAACGATAGAATCGGCGCGGTTAACCAGGCACTGATGACGATCCAGGCGGTCGAGAGCCGGCATTTATCCGTCGCCGCAGTCGTAATGAATCAGGTAGATAAACCCGACGATAGAGATATGGACAATGTAGCAGACCTGGAGAGCCGCTGCGCTTATCCGGTTTTTAGCTGCGAACATCAGCAACGCCTGGAATCTTTGTTTATCGCATGAATAAAGGTTATCCGATCATCCTCACCGGGTATGTCGGCTGGGGACTATTCCCGCTCTACTGGACCCTGTTGGCGCAGGTTCCCGCGCTCGAAGTTTTGTTGCATCGCATACTGTGGTCGATTCCATTTCTGATCCTGCTGGTGCTGCTCAGTGATCGCCGCAAATCCCAGGTAGTCACGGCATTTCACTCCTGGCGTGAAATCAGGTACCTGTCCTGCTCCAGTTTGTTAATCTGCATTAACTGGGGGATTTATACCTGGGCCGTGCTTAACCACCGTGTGGTCGAAGCCAGCATGGGTTATTTTTTGACCCCGCTGTTGAACGTCGTGGCGGGCGTTCTGGTATTCGGAGAAAAACTCAACCGGCTAAAAATGATTGCCATTGGGTTTGCCACGCTCGGTGTACTCTATTACATCTCGACTGCATCGGTTATCCCCTGGACAGGCTTTGGGGTCGGTATCAGTTTTGCAGCCTACGGATTGTTGAGAAAGAAAATGGCGACCAATGCGATCCCGGGGCTCCTGATTGAAACGCTATTGCTATTACCGATAACCCTGGGGTTGATCCTGTGGTTGCATTACAGTAATACAGCCTGGTTTTTAAACGGTACTCGGATAACCGATTTTTGGCTGGTACTCGGCGGGTTGGTCACCGTGGTTCCACTGGCACTTTTCACCGCTGGAACACGCATGCTGCCGATGGCCTCGGTAGGGATTTTATTCTATATTACCCCGACACTTCAGTTTCTTTCCGGTGTAATCCTGCTGG
>CAZJEJ010000141.1:0-6112 GCA_964544945.1 uncultured Gammaproteobacteria bacterium
TACCTGCGCAGCAAAGGAGAGGGTGAAAACCTGCTTCATACCTTCGGACAAAAAAACATGCAGGTCACGAGCTTTCAACCTTCGGTGGTTTTTGGCAAAAATGACCAGTTCATCAATAGATTTGCGGCTATTTTGAAAAAGTGTAAAGGTTTTTTCCCCCTCGCCTGCCCTAACAGCAAACTGGCCCCGGTATATGTTGGAGACCTTGTCGAGCGCATTGTCAATTCAGTAGACGATAGCGCATCTTACTCGAAACGCTATGCAGTGTGCGGCCCAGAGGTTTTTACTCTGAAGCAAATCATGGAATTGATCGCCGATGCTATCGGGGTATCCTGTCGTATTTTCCCCCTTGGTAACGGCCTGTCGCGATTACAGGCGGTCTTGCTGCAAAATCTACCGGGCAAGCTTTTCACCATGGATAATTACCGTTCTCTGCAATCTCCCGGCGTTTGCGAAGGTTGCGAACTATGCACTACAAGCCTGCGTCACTATATTCAGGATATTGGCGTATTGTTCAGTAACAAAAAACATTATGACCGCTATAGACAACACCTACCTCGATGATTTAACCGTACCCCCGAGATCCCTGTGAAAACCTATCGCGTGGGCGGCTGCGTTCGAGATCGGTTGCTGGGAATCCCGGTGAGCGATATTGACTGGGTAGTAACGGGGAGCACTGTAGACGCGATGCAAGCCGCCGGCTTTAAAGCCATCGGTAAAGACTTCCCGGTATTTTTACACCCTGAGTCCAGGCAGGAATATGCGCTCGCGCGCAGCGAACGTAAAACGGCTCCTGGTTACCATGGGTTCGAGTTGATTATCGACCCCACGATTACCATCGATCAGGATTTGTCGCGACGCGATCTGACTATCAACGCGATGGCCGAAGACGAGGAGGGCCACCTCATAGATCCCTATGGTGGGCAACGCGATCTCGAATCCAGAACCCTGCGGCACGTATCGCAAGCCTTCGCCGAAGACCCGGTTCGAGTATTGCGTGTAGCGCGTTTTGCCGCTCGATACCATCATCTGGGTTTTAGTATCGCCACGCAAACGGTCGACTTAATGCGCGAAATGGGCAGGTCTGGTGAACTTGACTCGTTAGTGGCTGAACGGGTCTGGAGCGAAATGTCGCGTGCCTTGAGCGAACCCGACCCTTCTGTATTCTTTGAAAGCCTGCGTTTGTGCGATGTGCTCGAAATACTGTTTCCAGAAATTGATGCGCTCTATGGAGTACCGCAGACTGCCCAATATCATCCGGAAATAGATACCGGGGTTCACGTAATGATGGCGTTGCAAAAAAGCGCTGAGCTAGGTCTCGACAATGAGACTCGATTTGCCGTATTGATGCACGACCTGGGAAAGGCTGCTACCCCGGCCCAAATCCTGCCCAGCCATCACGGACACGAAGTGCGCGGCGTTAAGCTGGTAAGGGATTTTTGCACTCGATGGCGAGTACCGAAGTCTCATACTGAACTCGCTTTGATTACCACCGAATACCATACCCATGTTCACCGTGCTTTAGAACTTAAGCCGTCTACACTGCTCAAGCTGTTCACAAATACGGATGTCTTTCGAAAACCGGACAGGTTCAGGAAAATGGTCCTCGCCTGCCTGGCAGACATACGAGGTCGAACGAATTTCGAAAATATCGATTACCCGCAGGCTGATTTCCTCCACCAGTTAATCGACGATTTGCGCAAGGCTGACCTGTCAGAAATAAAAAACCGTGGCCTGCAAGGCAAGGCACTCGGTAATGCAATACACGACTTTCGGCTCGAACTTATCCAGCAGGGCAAGGCCGCATTAAAGCAAGGCGTGTAAGCCCTTATCGACTCTCACCATCATCGCCCGCAGTGGAGAAAATCGGCAGGCTATACCGATCATCACGCCCAGGCTATTAGCCATCGCATCCTGGAGATCCTGCATGCGATAACTGGTCATTCCCTGTAAAAATTCCATCAGAAAACCGAAGAATATCAAGCCAAAAAAAACCAGCCACAACGACTTTAGATTCCTTGCAGTCAGGCTAAACCAGCAAGATAACAACGCATAAGTGAAAAAATGTAGCCACTTGTCACCACCCCCGATATCGGGGCCTGGAATCAGCGATAGCACTGCCACCACCACAAGTAATGCATAGCCAATTCGTGTCCAGGTTTTTTGCAAATATAATTCGAATTCAGCCTGAGGTTTACTATTCATATAATCGGTAACGAAGTGGCCCCTGCTATATCAGTAGCGCAATTATAACCACGCCCAATAACACTCGGTAAATCACGAACGGTAACATCCCTATTTTTTCGATCAGGCGCAGAAACAGGTGAATGCTCAATCCAGCAATCACGGTCGACAGTAACATTGCCAACGATAAAGCAAACCAGTCAACGATCTGCGGCGATCGTGACAATTCCACGGTCTGCAGCACCCCGCTGGCGAGGATTATCGGTATCGACAACAGGAATGAAAATCGTGCCGCCGATCGCCGACTCAAGCCAAGCAACAGGGCTGCTGTCATGGTAATTCCCGAGCGTGAAGTTCCAGGGATAAGTGCGAGCACCTGAAAACAGCCGATGAGTAACACGTTGCCGAGGGTTAGCTGGTACTCGTTACGCGGTTTCGACTTTTTACTGTCTGCAAACCATAGCAACAGGCCAAACCCAATGGTCGCCAGCGCAATCACCCAGGGAGATCGCAGTTCGGTTTCGACCACGCCTTTGAACAGGTAGCCAATGATGACTGCGGGTATAGTTCCGAGTATGACCCACCAGGCGAGACGGCTATTGTCCGATGACTTACTCCCCGTGATACTCCTGGTCCAGTCAACTGTCATCGCCACCAGTTCGGTACGGAAATAAACCACCACTGCCAGCAGGGTTCCGAGATGAACGGCTATATCAAACGCCAGCCCCTGGTCGGGCCACTGCAACACCAGTGGTACCAGGATCAAATGCGCCGAACTTGAAATCGGCAGGAATTCAGTGAACCCCTGGACAATAGCCAGAATCACTATTTGAATACTATCCATGCAGGCCAGCCGATGTTAGCGCGGGAAAATCCAGGCTCAGGTCTTTTTGCAAGCATAGAACCTTGAATTTCTCACCCATTTCTGCGGGCAAGGTCAGGGTTTTTATCTGCTGTGCAATTTCGAGTTGCGCCAGCGTACTGCGTTCCGAGTCAGTCTTTGCTGCCAGATCTAGAATTCCATTTGCGAGTAAAAAATGTCCCTGGTTCGAGAACCCACCAATTTCAAAGCCACACTCGTTGGCAGCCATAGCGAAGGCGTCAAAATCGACAAATGCAGTGATATCCTGCAACCCGGGGTAAACCAGTGGGTCGGGGTGGGCACGATGTCGATAGTAGCAAATTAGCGTTCCGTTGCGGCGTTCAGGATGGTAGTACTGCGCCTGTTCGTAGCCATAATCAATCATGACAACAACGACCTGTCGCGTACAAACCTGTAAAGCCTTGAGCCAGGGTCTATAATTCAAATTGACCTCAGTACAATAGTCTTCAGGCAAAGACTCCAGCTCGCTCTCAATATTTCGGATAGTCGATACTGCGTCGCTGCTATCCGAGTAATGATGCCAGCGAAATCGCGCGCCATCGAAGCCTATGCCAAGCTCTTGCCATTGCGGACTTTTTGAAACGACGTGGACCGGCATTGCATCGAGTATTTCATTGCCGAGAACTATACCATCGAAGGCAACAGGTAACTCGTCCAGCCAGACGATCTTGTCGAACAGTTCCCGCGGTACCTGTTGCTGCAAAAAATACTGTTGCCGTTCGCGCAAATCGGCACTTAGTTCGATAATACGATAACTCGTGGTCTCGGGGAGGCCAAATAGTAGCTGCGCGCATAAGCGTCCGCTGCCAGCACCGAATTCCAGTATATTGGGGGCACAACCTTGCAGGTAAAACGACTCGAACTGGTTGACCAGCGTTCGACCAAACAGGTCTGAAATTTCTGGTGCGGTAACAAAATCTCCAGCAGCGCCAAATTTGGTCGCCCCGGCACTGTAGTACCCGAGTCCCGGTCGGTATAGTACCTGATTCATGTACTCGCTAAACGAAATCACGCCGGCCTGTTGCTCGATTTCGGCAACCAGGATATCGATCAGTCGATTACTGTGCTCGATCTCGTGTGCGCCCGGTGGTGGTAATTGCGCTACCTTCTGAGATTGCGCTACCTTCTGAGGATGATATGATGACACTCTTTTTTTAACCGCTCACGTTACATGTTGCTTGCTGGAAAATCCGCGTTGGTAACCGGCGCCGCGAATCGAATAGGTGCGCAAATCGCTCGCACTCTACATCAAAATGGCGCAAATCTCATCATCCATTACCGCACTTCCAGCACTGGTGCACTGGCTCTCGAACGGGATTTGAATGCCGAGCGCCCAGGCTCGGCCGTCTGCTACCAGGCCGATTTGTCCACGGTCGACGCAATCGAATCGCTCGTCAAAAAGGCTACCCAGGCATTCGACCAACTCGATTTTCTGATCAATAATGCCTCAAGTTTTTACCCCACTCGCGTGGGAGAAATCAGCGAACATGACTGGCAGAATCTGATCGGTAGCAATTTTAAAGCGCCGTTATTTCTGTCGCAAGCCTGCTACCCGAGTTTAAGAGAAACCAACGGCGTAATCGTTAATATGCTCGACATTTATGCCTCGTCGCCGCTAAGAAATTACAGTCTGTACTGTTGTGCCAAAGCCGCCAACCAGATGCTGGTCAAGTCATTAGCGCTCGAAATGGCGCCACAGGTACGCGTCAACGGCATCGCACCAGGCGCAATACTCTGGCCCGAAAACAGTGGGGCCAGTGAGTCCGAAAAACAGCAGGAACTATTACGCAAAATTCCCTTACAACGTATCGGTAATCCCGATGCCATCGCGCAGACGGTTCTGTTCCTGCTCTGCCACGACTATATTACTGGCGAAGTCATCCGAGTCGATGGCGGGCGCCTGCTCGGTTCGATTTAGAGCATGAGCCAATTCTGGTCCGACATCGTGCATCAGCTGGATCCTTATGTTCCGGGCGAACAGCCGCTGGATCATCGCTACATCAAGCTGAACACCAACGAAAACCCCTACCCGCCCTCCCCGGAGGTCAAAAGCGCGATTCAAAATTACCCATTCGAATCTCTGCGCAGGTATCCAGACCCCGAGTCGAGCGCACTGCGACGAGCACTGGCTAGTTATTTCGAACTCGAGCCGGACCAGGTATTTATCGGTAACGGTTCTGACGAAGTGCTGGCGCACAGTTTCCAGACCTTTTTTGAGGGTCGCGGCCCGATCCTGTTTCCCGATATCAGCTATAGTTTTTACCCGGTATACTGTTCGCTCTACCAGATTGACTCCCAGCCCATAGCGCTCGATGCAGAACTCTGTATAGACCTGGCCGACTACCGAACAGCCAACGGTGGCATTATCATCCCCAATCCTAACGCGCCTACCGGCATAGCCCTTGGCCTCGAAACGATCAGAAATTTGCTAGAAAATACGACCTCTGTTGTTATCATCGACGAGGCTTACGTCGATTTCGGTGCAGAGTCGGCAGTTAGCCTGGTTGCCGATTATCCCAACTTACTGGTGATCCAGACATTTTCTAAATCGCGAAGCCTGGCCGGATTGCGCCTTGGGTACGCACTCGGGCAGGCAGCATTGATTGAAGGGCTCAACCGAGTCAAGAATTCCTTCAACTCTTATCCGATTGACCGCCTGGCAAGTACAGCGGCCATCGCGTGCCTCAAAGACGAAGCCTATTTTCATCAGTGCCGGGAACAAATCATGTTAACTCGCGACTGGCTGAAAATTGCATTAACCAAACTGGGATTTAAAGTTTACCCATCCAGCGCCAATTTTTTGTTTGTACGACATGCATCCAGTTCAGCAGCGGAACTTTATTCGGAATTAAAGCGAGCAGGTATCCTGGTGCGCTATTTTAAATCTCCCCGCATCGATAATTGCCTGAGAATTTCGATTGGAAGCGACAAGGAATGCCATGCGCTGGTCGATTCCCTGAAGCTGATTTTGAACAATGCTTGAAAATACCGGTCGAATTTATTTGACCGGTTTGGCTGGGTTGGCCGAATGAATTCGGCCCTACA
>CAZJEJ010000142.1:0-3778 GCA_964544945.1 uncultured Gammaproteobacteria bacterium
CTACTTGGCCGATTCCTGTGCTGGCTTGGGGTTCACGATTTTCGTGTCGTTAGCAAAACATTTGAATTTGGTACCGAAGGTGTTGAAAGGGTCGAATGTCGACGGTGCGGTGTCACCGTGACCCGCCATGTATGATCGGGGAATCCCGGTGCAATCGGCACCCTGGCGCAAGATCTATGGCGTCGACGCTCTCGAATTACCCCCACAGAAGATACGAATATCCTGGTAGACAGGAAAAATTTTACGGAGCACTACGCCCCGGTTAAATTACATATACCTCGTCGGTGCGGGCCGCCATAATCAAATCATTTTTGTGCAGCCCCTTTATTTTATGACTCCACCAGGTCACGGTCACTTTCCCCCACTCCGTCAGGATCGCAGGATGGTGCCCTGCCGCTTCGGCAATATCGCCGACACGATTCGAAAAGGCGATCGCCTGCTCAAAATTCTTAAAGCTAAATTCACGGGATATCCGCATGACGTCGTCCACCACGATGACACCCCAATCCGGGATTTCGGGGATCAGTTTATTAAGATCTGCGTCGCTGATACTCGGCGCGTCCGCGCGACAGGCTTCACAGCTTTCTTTGCTAAGTTTGTTCATGGAATCCGCTCACTTTTCAATTTGTAACAACGACAGCCTATCTTATTGACGCAAAAATGTGGAGGGTAGGGGTCGAGAGGCCGAAAACGAGGGGTCGCTGAAAACCGGAGGCATGCCCGACAATCAATCGCAGGAAAAGATCGGGAAAGACAATATAACCGTGCTATGTGTGTAATTCGCAATAAATAGCGAGATAGTGGGATAATACGATATTAATCGCCATTAATGGCGACTTGTAATATTAAAAAATATAAGCTATAAATCGACATATATAGCGATATAATATAATTTACAGGCTTTTGTCGTCAAAGGTGACGATTATGCAGATATCTAAGCTTTTGTCGGATGAGGTTATCCTCGCGGAAATTGGTGAGCGAATAACTCGCAGGCGGCTTGAGCTGTACCTGACTCAGGCGCAGTTGGCTGAGCAGGCGGGCCTCTCCAAGCGTACTGTGGAGCGAATTGAGGCTGGAGCTTCGACACAGATGCCCAGTCTCATTCGGGTTTTCAGGGTATTGGAGCTGTTGCCGGCGCTGGATCGCATGATCCCTGAGGCAGCACCGAGACCGATGGAGATTCTCAGACACAAAGGGAAAGCAAGGCAAAGAGCCTCCTCGCGCCAGCGAACGGACCGGAACGAAAAAGAATGGTCATGGGATGACGATGCATGAGTAGTATCGCCGAAGTTAAACTCTGGGGTCGCACCGTTGCTGCGGTTTCTCTGGATGAAAACAATAATATTACAGCTTTTGAATACGATTCGGTATTTGCCCGTAGTGGTATTGAAATTGCGCCCCTCGCAATGCCGCTCTCCAGACGAGTTTATACATTCCCCGAACTACCGCAAAAAACCTTTTATGGGTTACCGGGTCTGTTGGCGGATTCTCTTCCAGACAGATTTGGCAATGCTTTGATTGATGCCTGGTTAGCCACCCAAGGTCGGAAACCGAGCTCATTCAATGCGATCGAACGGCTTTGCTATACCGGCGAACGGGGTATGGGCGCCCTGGAATTCGCGCCTGTAACTGGACCGAAAGCCCGGCGAGCCAGTCAGATACAGATTAGCAAGCTGGTGGAGCTTGCATCGGAAGTGCTCGCCCACCGCAATGATTTACAGGTTTCCTTTGCCGATGAAAGCGGGGGACAGGCATTGTCCGAACTATTGTGTGTCGGTACCTCTGCTGGTGGCGCCCGTGCCAAGGCAGTGATTGCCTGGAACCCAGCAACCAATGAAGTTCGTTCCGGACAGGTTTCAGCGGCCAGGGGTTTTGAATACTGGTTACTAAAATTTGACGGTGTCAGCGGCAACAGGGACAGGGAACTCGAAGATCCGCAGGGCTATGGTGTTATTGAATACGCTTATTATCAGATGGCTCAGGATTGCCGGATTGATATAAATAAATGTCGTTTGTTCGAGGAAAATGGCAGGCGGCATTTTATGACCCGGCGTTTTGATCGTTTGGCAGATGGCAAAAAACTCCATATGCAGTCTCTGTGCGCAATGGCTCATTATGATTTCAATATGGCGGGCGCCTACAGCTATGAACAGGCGTTGCAGGTGATTCGGAGATTGGGGTTACCGATGAAATCGATTGAGCAGCAGTTTCGCCGCATGGTGTTCAATATAATTGCTCGCAACCAGGATGACCATGTCAAAAACATGGCCTTTCTGATGGATAAATCTGGGAACTGGTCGCTTTCGCCTGCCTTTGATATGACATACAGTTTCAACCCTGTTGGTAGCTGGACAGCCAGTCATCAAATGACCATGAATAGCAAACGTGACAACTTTACGATGGATGATTTTAAGGCATGCGCAAAAGTCACTTTGATGAAACGCGGACGAGCCGAAGCCATTGTTAAGGAAGTACAGAAAGTGGTATCCCGTTGGCTGGATTATGCCGAAGAGGTTAGTGTGCCGGTTGTATGGCGTGAAAAGATTCAGCAAACTCTACATTTGAAGGCTTTTACATGAAACCTGGGAGCGAGCAGTAGGTATAGTGTTTGAACCTCCTAAACCATTCAATAAACATTTTTTATCTCGGCCTCCACCAGGCGACGCAATTGTTCATAACCAAATTGAACTAGCGGTTTGCCGTTGACAAAAAAGGTTGGTGTTTTCGATATCCCCATCTGCCTTAGATCAGCAATATCCTGCCTGACGTTTTCAAGAACAGCCGGGCTTTGCATCGCATCCTGCGTTTTTTTCCAATCAAGATTGACATCTTTGAGCTGCATCCAGAGCCGTTTGGGTTGTGGGTTTCCGTGAGCTGCCCATATGGACTGGGAATCATAAGCTGCTTCCAGGACCTCCCAAAACTTGCCCTGTTGCCTGGCCGCCTCCAGCAAGGTGACCACATAGTCAGAGCCTTTATGAAGCGGCGCATAGCGCATCACTAGCCGGACTTTACCTGGATATTCGTTCATTATCCCCTTGATCAGGGGGTAGAAGGCCTTACAGGCTTCGCAGGCCGGATCGAAAAACTCGACGATGGTAACCCTGGCGTCTGGATCGCCCATCGTCGCCGCGTAATCGGACTCCAACCGGGCAGCGAACTGGCTTGAAACTGCGTTGGATTCGCTGACCTGCTGTTGCTGGTAGACGACGGCGGCGCCAACAAAGGTTCCAATTAGCAAGATTGCCGCGATAACTACGATATAACTCTTTTTCATTGGGAACACTTTTTCCTGACAATAATTAACAAAATAATAATGGCGCTAAACGACAGGATGGACATCATCGGAATCGTGATGAATCCTAGCAGTTCCAGATTGATTTCGCTGCAGGAAACGCCCCCCTGTGCGCACGGCTGAATCGATTCTGGAATGTACCCAGAGTAGACCAGGTAGTGAAAAACTCCGAACCCCCAGCCGATCACCGCCAACGGTAACGCGTAGCGGATAACACCCGGGTCCAGCGGAAATAACCCGAACAATAAAATCACCACCAATGGGTACATGAAAATTCGCTGGTACCAACACAGTACGCAGGGTTGCAGGTTCATGATTTCACTGAAGAACAGGCTTCCGAGCATCGCTAGCGTTGCTATCAACCAGCAGGCAAACACCAAAACCCAGCCCAGTTGCGCGTTCTGCGCGACATGCTCGATGGTGGAATCGTCCGGGGAGCCCCCAATTACAGTCGATGGTTCATTCATTTCCGTCTACTCAACA
>CAZJEJ010000142.1:3878-6093 GCA_964544945.1 uncultured Gammaproteobacteria bacterium
GAAAAGATGACGACCGCATCGCGGAACTCGTTTAACCTGTGGCAGTTACACAGAAATATTTACAGGGTCTCGAAGTCCGCAATAGACTAAAATAAAGGGTGTCGTTCTTTCAATGCTCGAACATCCCCGTCGGCTCTTACGGCATCTTCAGGATAGAAGGCAACTGGATCGTCGACGTCCATTTCTGCTCCCAATAAACCAGCAACAACAGCATAAGCACAAAAGGGCGCATAGCTTGGGTTATACCCTCCCTCCTGAGTCATCACCAGTTTCCCACCACACACTTCTTGAACGAGTTCACGTAGCTGACTGGCCATTCGATAAAATCCCGCCATAGTGACCGTTTGTCGACCATTGGGGTCAAACTGATTGGCGTCCTGGCCGTTCGCGAGAATGACTAAATCTGGTTCAAATGCCTGAACCTTAGGCACAACACACTGTTCAAATACGCTCGTGTAAAAGTCATCTCCAGATCCGAATGGCAATGGAAGGTTGATATTGAAGCCGGTACCAGCCTCTACGCCAATTTCATCTACCTTCCCTGTTTCTGGATGGGTAAAGCCCCAGGAACCATGGTCCATGTGTATTGAAATAGTCATAACATCATCCCGATTATAGAATCCCGCCTGGGTCCCGTTACCATGATGGACATCCCAATCTATGATCGCAATTTTTTTATATCCCTGCGCGATCGCTTCAAGTGCGGCTAATCCGACGCCATTAAAAAAACAGTAACCATCGGCCATGCCGGGCTGAGCATGGTGATTAGGCGGTCGGCTAATACCATAGCTCATCAAGCCTTCGCCGCTTACTACATATCTAAGTGCAGAGAGCGCAGTACCTGCTGCGAGACGGGCGATTTCCAGGCCGCCTTTGGGCAAATAGGTTGATGCAGAGAGGTATTCTCCTGTCCTGTCGGCGTCTTTCAGGCGCTGCAGGTATGCTTTCGTATGAAACTTGAGTAACTCGTGATCAGTTGCACTAACCGGGGTTCCCCAGCTCAGTCGATTTCCCAATGGGCATCTTTTCAATACCGATACTGTATTGATGATCCGATCAGCGCCTTCAGGTTGTTCGATTTGATTTTCAAGCAACGGCGATGGTAGTGAGTCAAATATTCCATCTGGAATTCGATGCAATAACACTCTTTGATCGTAGAAAATTTTCATTGTTAAGTTATTGCAGGCCCTGGCTAGGCAAACAGCACCTGAAGGTCACGCGGTGTGTTACAGGCAAAATTAGCATGATTTTCCTTAAACAAAATGGTTTCGATGGTGGCCGATAAACCAGCACTATTGGGTGCGAAAAAATTACATTCGTGGTTTACAACACTCATAGGTTCAAAGATATCCGTGTCCTTTGTCATGCTCAGATCATAAATATTGGCGCCGACCCAATCCGGCGGGAAGGCAATACCCAACTCATAACCACCGGACCAGTAACAATCGTCAAAAATACCCACTGCGACATAATGGTCACGTATCGACTCAAGTAACTTTCTGATGTTCAGCCCCGGCTTGAGTTGAGACTGAATAATTTCAAAAGCCTTTATCGATTTTTCGTGAAGAGTTGCAACCTCGGTGGGTGGTTCCCCAACCCAGAAACCGCGCGCAATATTGCAATGGTAACGATTAAACACACCGCATAAATCGACATTTACACGTTCGCCCATCTGGATCTGTTTTCGGCTAGCAAGCGGGTGCAGACAATTTGATCGAAATCCGGACATTACTGGTGGGAGAATTGCCGGAAATTCACCTCCCGCTCTGGCCATGGCCGATGTGAAAGCAGCAAACACCTCAAGCTCCATTACCCCGGGCTGAATAGCATCCCTGGCTGCGGCCATACCAATATCTGCAATTCGAGCGGCCTCTACCAGGCAATCCATTTCCAACGCAGATTTTTTCCTGCGTGCCTCGCGAACTACGTCCGTTCCATCAATGACACTCATGCCAGCCGATTCAAAGGCTTTTCGATATTTTTCAGATACCACAGGATTAGGGCGATAGTTATAGAGCTCGAGACCAACCGAACCTTCCAGCCAGCCCTCCGCTTTAAGCGTCTTAACAATGTATGGGATGCCATCGCGGCGGGATTCCATCGGGAAAATTCGGACATCTTTCGAGGCGGTCCCAATAGCGACTAACATCGCCTCGCTGGGTGTTTCGAAATGAATGGTCCTGTTGTGGTTAACATGCACTGCAATGCCACTAGT
>CAZJEJ010000143.1:0-6007 GCA_964544945.1 uncultured Gammaproteobacteria bacterium
AATGCGATTGTTTGAATTTAAGTTGAAATCGTTTAAACCTGCAAAAATAGTTCGGGAAGTCCTCTGACCCAAAGCCCGCGCGCTATTATCTGGTCGATTGTCGCCTCGCTGTTATCGGTTGGCGTGTTGGTTATCGCCTTTCGTAATCTCGATATTGCGAGTCTGTCCGATGTCTTGCTTGGATCCGAGCCGATTTGGCTCCTTGCCCTGGCTGTTTCGATACCGATGGAACAGGTATTTCGGGGGTGGAAGTGGCGTCAAATCCTGTTTGATATTCGCCCTGTCGGGACCTTCAGGTTATTTAGCGCGGTGATGGTGGGCTATTTCGCCAATATGGCCGTTCCTATCGGTTTGAGTCCGCTGGTGCGCGCCTGGTTGATTGCCCGGCTGGAGCGATTGAAAATCTCGACCGTATTGGTGACAACTGCAATCGAACGCTTTGTCGACGGCATCGTCTTCGCAATTATAGTTGGAATCCTGATTTTCTTCGCCGCGCTGCCCGTGGCCGAAGGAAATCTTCGGCTAGGGATGATGGTAGCGGGGAGTGGTAGCCTGGTGTTGTTCACGGGTTTGTTCGCGGGACTTTTCCTGATCAAAAACCATCTCATAAACCCAAAATCGCTCGTGGGGCGGTTCGTGGTCTGGCTGGAAGGAGGCTTTGGTGGCAGGTTTGCGGGTATCGGTCACGGTGTGGCTGAGGGGATAATCTGGCCAAAATCCCGTTGGCGAGGTTCCGGTATCATCCTTGCCAGTATTGGTATGAAAATGATCTCGACTACATACTTTCTGTGGGCGAGCCTGGCCTTCGGTATTCTGTTGTCAGCCTATGACTATCTGTTTATCATGGTTTTCACGGGCTTTACACTGATCATTTCACGGTTTATCCGCGTTCCTGGCGGCGGCATCATCGGCTCTGCATTTGCTTTAAAGTCGCTAGGCATCGCTGATGCAGAAGCTCTGACAATGGTGCTTGCCGTGCATTCAGCATCAATTATCCTCACAGTGGGGATCGGCGCCATTGCGATGTGGAAGAGTGGCTTGACGGTTTTGAAATTACGCCTCGCCACCAGGTAAATAGCTGTAGACGATGTTAGGAAAATACAGGGTTTGGTATAGCCCCTTCGTCATGCGATCGTTACTCTCGCGAAATTTGCTAACCGCACCCGAGATTGTGATAAGTGATAAATCGGTCAGGAAGAAAAAAATGTGACGAGCTCGTCGAGCTGCACCACGTGACAGTAAATCATGTTGATAATTTCCAGTTCGTGTCGATGCAACTCATCGGTGGCTGCGGCGCAGCAGTCGTCGACGACAATCACGTTGAAACTTTCGTCGGCGAGGCTACGCACCGATGACGACACACACTGGTCGGTAAAAATACCGGCGATTACAACATTTTTAATGCCCATATTGTGCAGGATCAAACGCAGGTTAGTACCCGTTAGCGCACTGTCGGTAGTCTTCAGAACGACTACTTCGTCGCCTTGCGGGGTGAGCTCGGGGACTAGCTGGCTCTCCTCTTGATCTTTTGGCAGTAGCAGATAGTTAAATCCAGGTTTTTTCTGGCTCAGGGAGCGATCGCGGCCGTCTAGCTTCAAGCAGGCGATACGAGCAAAAATCACTTCTACCCCACGCTTTCTGGCATCGGCAATTAAGCTTGCGGTATTTGGAATTACCGTATTATTCATGCGCGTAAAAAACGGTTGCCACCGTGTTTTTTCATCGCTATCCAGTTTGGCTTCGAGATAAGTATTTTGAATGTCGATAACCAGTAGCGCAGTTTCACGCGGGTCGAGAACTATGTCTTCGGGCTCCTCGGCGTTGGCGTAATAAAATGATCGATAAGATGTTTTCCAGTTCATGTTTTCCCCAATCAGGTATCACAGCATCGATATACAGTCATCAGTTTTTAGCAATAGGTTTACTCTACTTCTTTTGCTTGAGCTTTTCTGCGAGGTCCGCAAACGGACGATAGTTGGTAGTGGCGTTTCCCCTCCGGTCTTTGGTGACGTCGCCGTGGGTCGAATCCACGTAACGAGAATGTTCGTTATCATGACAATAGAGACATAATAACTCCCAGTTGCTGCCATCGGCGGGATTATTTTCATGATCGTGATCACGGTGATGAACTGTCAACTCCTGTAGATTTTCTCGGCTAAATTCGCGCACACAACGACCGCAAACCCATGGATACATTTTTAACGCCCGTGCGCGGTAACCCCGTTCTCGTTGTTCCGCAGCACGGCGAGCCTGTGCAACGATATGGTCTAGTTTGTCTGGAGACTTTTCTGATGACATGGGTAATTTTCTCTCTGGCATGCGCGGTGCGGTCAAATGATGGGCATACCCGGCCTTTTCCCAAGATTACCACAATGCATCGGTATCCACCTGTATGCCATATTCGTGCAGGGGATTTGGTCGGGGGTCATGACACAAATTTTGGTTCTGTTAAGATACGGAGCCTTTTTGCCGACGCCTTCGTATGAACTATCAAAGCAGCGCATCACGTGTGATTCAAAGATATCCTGACTCGCGCCTTTATTCAGGCCCAAACGGTTGATATTGGTGCGCAATGAAAAGTGAATCTCGCCAGGTTGTCGGCATAGCCGTTGCCGGGCTTATTGCGCTCGCTTCCGCGATGGGTATAGGCCGTTTTGTTTACACGCCTATTCTTCCCTTTATGGTGGAAAGTCTGCAGCTTTCGAAATCGCAGGCAGGGATTATCGCATCGGCTAATTTCCTGGGTTATATGCTTGGGGCACTTGCTGCCGCGATGTCCTCGCTGCCAGGCGGAAGGCGTAACTGGTTTGTCGCCGCGCTAGCGATGAGTGCCCTTACTACCGCAGCGATGGGGGCATCCGGTTCGATGCCCTTATTTATCACTCAGCGATTTATCGGCGGAGTAGCAAGTGCTTTTGTGCTGATCCTGGGTTCGGCAATAGTGTTTGAAAAATTAGCCCTGGCCAACAGGACGGGTCTGTCGGCATTGCATTTTGCCGGTGTGGGTTTTGGTATTGTTGTATCGGCGGTGTTGGTGTCAGCATTAGCCGCCTATGGTTATGACTGGCAGGTACAGTGGTATGCAAGTGGTTTACTGTCACTGCTAGCGCTGGTGGCAGTAATCCGGTTGGTGCCCGTCGAAACCGAGGTCATGGCACCGGTTATGAAAACGCCAGGCAACGGCCTAAATCGCCGCCTGATCGTCCATATGATCGCTTACGGCCTTTTCGGTTTCGGTTATATCATTACGGCAACATTTATCTCCACTATTGTTCGTGCCTCGCCAGCACTCATTAATATAGAACCGATAATCTGGGTTGTGGTTGGCCTTGGGGCTATTCCATCGGTTAGTCTGTGGAACTGGGTTAGCCGGCGTATCGGGATTTACTGGAGCTTTTCCCTGGCCTGCCTGGTGGAAGCTATCGGGGTAGCGATAAGTGTTTTACCTGAGAATGAACTGGCAGTTATTTTATCGGCTATTTTACTGGGTGGAACATTTGTTGGTATTACAGCTTTGGGCCTGGGTATTGCTGGTGAACTCTCACGTGGGAATCCTCGCCAGGGCATTGCGTTGGTAACCGCATTTTTCGCTCTCGGGCAAATGATTGGTCCAACCTTCGCCGGGTACACTTACGCTTTCGATGATAGTTTTCTGGTACCTTCTCTCAGCGCTTCTTTTGCCCTCGTAATCGCGGCTGGAATGGTCGCTGGTTTAGCGCGTAAATAGTTAGTAACCTCCCGATGCCGGAGGCAATCTTTTTCAGCGCCGGTTTTATTGCCAGGTACGGCACAAAGATATACTCTCCTGCCATTCTGAGTGAAGTGAACTATGCGAAACAGCTCTTTATTTCCCTATTTTTTGATCCTGACCGCCGGGATTCTGTGGGGTGGTACCTTTTCACTGGTCCTGATAGCGACAGCGGATGGAACGCACCCGATGGTGCTAACTACCTGGCAGGTCATATTGAGCGCAATGTTGTTTGGGGTAGTTTGCCTGGTTTCAAAAGTTCCGGTATTTAGTTTCCGCAGGTTGCATTGCTATGTTGTGATTGCGATTATGGGTATCGTCGCCCCGGACTTACTTTATTATTTTGCCGCACCGCACCTGAACGCGGGTATTCTTTCGATAACTGTTTCAACCGTCCCGCTATTTACCTGCCTGATCATGTGGGTGATGCGTTACGAATCTTTGGTATTGAAACGGGCCTTTGGCATTTTGCTCGGCATGGCCGCGATCCTGCTATTGGTGTTACCCGACCAGGGTTTGAGCGGGGAAGATGCCAACCTGTGGATTTTGCTGGTGGTTTTATGCGCTATTTCTTATGCGATTGAAACCGTATACCTCTCGGAAGGGATTGCCCCTGATCTGGATATTCGTGAATTGCTGTGCGGGTCCAGCATTGTCGCGGCGATATTTCTGATTCCTGCTACATCGTTGATGGGAGTCGGTGTACCGGTTTCCTGGATATTTAGCTCGGCTGGAATGGCAATTTCCGCTATCGCGCTCATCAGTACGGTGGCCTATTTGATGTTTTTTTACACGATCAAATCTGCCGGGCCCGTATTCGCGAGCCAGAGCGCGTATGTGGTGACGATATCCGGTGTATTATGGGGTATCGTAATTTTCTCCGAAGTGCACACCATCTGGCTATGGCTCTCGATGGCGGTAATGATGGCAGGCCTGGCACTTGTGACGCCTGCTAAGGTTGATGGCAGCGAGTTGGTTGAACGGCCAATTTGAATCCTATTCATCGTCGCCAATTTGCGTTTCCATGGAATAATTGGCTGCTTCATCCTGCAGCAATTTTTGAATAGCGTGAATAATGGTTGTAGATTTCCGGGACGAGGTATTTTGCAATCGAATAATCACGCCTATTTCGTCTGCTTCTAATTGTATGCCATTCCGATAGTTCACCGGCTCGAGTATTTTTCTGATCTTCTTCCAGTCGGCGATTCGTTCCTTAGCATCCTTGGCCAGGGATCTCTGGATAAATCCCTCGAGTTTTGTATCAATACTAGAACAAAGTTCCCTGATATCCGGTGGCTTCTTATGAACTTGCATCTTTAACAGTTTGGCCAGTGTCGGGGCGCTAAAAGGAAGGCTATTGGACAACATGAGAAATGCCATGACACCCAGCGCATAGATGTCGGCACGACCATCGACCGGTTCGCCTTTGATGATTTCCGGAGCCAGGTAAGAGGGTGATCCCTCGATATTGATTTCCTTGCTCTGCGGCGGTCCCGCGAGACCAAAGTCGGTGAGTTTGATATTGCCATAGCGGTCGATCACGATATTAGAAGGTTTAATGTCACGATGGATGATTCCCTTTTCACCTTGATTGTGAGCGTATTCGAGGGCGCTAGCCAGTTGAGAAAGAATTTCCCTGGTCTCGGTGAGTCCAAACGCACCTTTAGCCTTTAAGATAACCGACAGGTTTTCTCCTTCCAGTTTTTCCATGACGATGAAACGTGTTGAGAATTCATCGATGATTTCGATCACGTTGATAATGTTCGGATGATTCAGTTTTGCGATGATCTTGGCTTCCTGTTCAAATCGATCCAGGAAATCACGATTATAGGCCAGGTTGTAATTAAGCATCTTGATGGCTACTTCGCGTTCCAGCTCTCTGTCATAGGCGTTATATACAGTAGCCATACTCCCTTTTCCCAATTTACCCGTTAACTCATATTTACCGATTCTGTTAATCCCCCCAGTTTTTGCCATGCGGTCAGTCATCATGTGGGAAATGATGTCGGCAAATGCCTTGTGCTGTTCTATCAGGCGCATAAACCGTTTGCGATCAAGGTACAGGGCGATCGTATCCATTAGCGCAACAATATCGGAGTAATAGGTGGAATTTACGAGCAGGGAAATTTCGCCAACGATCGAACCTTTACTTAAGGAAACTCTTCGATGAATTTCGCCGTTTTGATCTGGCGTTCGGACTTCTACCTTGCCCTTGAAAATAATATACAGTCTTTTGCCAATCTGACCGTGCTTTGCCAG
>CAZJEJ010000144.1:0-5917 GCA_964544945.1 uncultured Gammaproteobacteria bacterium
AGCGTGCGTAGCTTTATTAGCTCGTCTTTGTCACGATCCCAGTTCGCGGTTTCGATACCTGGTTTTTTCATTAATGCTGCATGCAACTGGAAATTCTCTAAATTTCTTTCGCCTGGCTACCCGCATTGCCAATATAGGTAGCAGGAGTCAAATCGAATAATTGCTGCTTTGCCTGGTCGGGAATATCCAGTTTCTTCACGAAGTCATGAATAATCCTGGCATCGATCTGGTGGCCGCGGGTTAATGCCTTTAGCTTTTCATAAGGCTGCTCAACACCGTAGCGACGCATTACTGTTTGGATAGGCTCGGCAAGCACTGCCCAATTTTTATTGAGGTCGTCGGTAATTACACCATGGTTCACCTCAAGCTTGGCAATGCCGCGTTCGATCGAATCCAGCGCAACCAGAATATGCCCAAGACCGCTACCGAGGTTTCGTATTACCGTCGAGTCGGTCAGGTCGCGTTGCCATCTGGAAATGGGTAGCTTTTGCGATAAATGGCTGAGGATTGCATTAGCTATTCCCAGGTTCCCCTCGGCATTTTCAAAATCGATCGGGTTCACCTTGTGTGGCATAGTCGAAGAGCCAACTTCACCGGCGATGGTCTTCTGTTTAAAGTAGCCAATCGAAATGTAACCCCATATATCCCGGCTGAAATCAATCAAAATCGTATTGCACCGGCAATAGGTGTCGAATATTTCAGCGATGTAATCGTGCGGTTCGATTTGTGTGGTGTACGGATTAAACCGGATACCCAGGGATTCAACAAAATCCCGTGACAGCTTTGGCCAGTCAAGCTCGGGATAAGCACATAAATGCGCATTATAATTACCCACGGCGCCATTTAACTTGCCGAGCATGTTGAGCTTATTCATTTGAATTACCTGCCTTTGCAAACGGTAAATAACATTGGCTATTTCTTTTCCCATCGTGGTAGGGGAGGCTGGTTGCCCGTGTGTGCGACTCATCATCGCGACATCGGCGTGTTGATGCGCCAGATTTTTTAGTAATGCGATAATCCGATTAACCGCTGGTACGATCACCTCATCTCTGCTCGCTTTAAGCATTAACGCATGCGATAAATTATTGATGTCTTCCGAGGTACAGGCAAAGTGAATAAATTCGGATAGCCTGGCCAGTTCATCTGAGCTGGCAACCTGTTCTTTAAGAAAATATTCAACCGCTTTGACATCGTGATTGGTGATCTTTTCAATTTCCTTAACACGGTTAGCCTGTTCTTCGCCAAAATTCTCGATAATCGATTCCAGCTGTTCATTCGCTGTGTCAGACAGGTTTTCAATTTCGCCAATTTGTGGGTGGTTTGCGAGCGCCTGAAGCCAGCGGATTTCAACCAGCACCCGATGATAGATCAAGCCATATTCGCTTAATAGGGGCCTAAGTAGAGTTGTTTTGGATGAATAACGGCCATCTATCGGAGATATCGCTGTGAGCGAGCTGAGTTGCATGATTATCGTAGCTTGAAAATGGATTATTTTACATTAATATCGAGGCACCGCGAACGAGTTTTAATCGGGGGCGAACCTGGTAGGACAGGGTGGACGGATTAATGAAGGATTCGGGGAATAGTCGTTTGATAAGATTCGTTCTGAAAAAGTTCTGCCTTGGCAATCTCATAGGTTTCCGCAGAAATGACAGCCTCGTCTCTTAACCTTCTCAATTCCCTTAACTCGCCTGCTAGAAACCTCGATGGAGATAGCCTTTTATTCTTTTTGGCGTTTTTTACACTGAGAATAAACTGACCGATAAATTGTCTGAAAGACTCCTTATCGGGATATTTATTGAGCAACTCGATCAACTGGACGTTTCCATGCTGGGTTTGAAAAATAATTCTATCGTATGAATTGTGGGCGAAAAGTAACAGGCTAATAAGTGTTAATGTAGAAACTGTGATCGTGGATACCATATAAGATATCGAAGGGTTCATCGAATTCGAAAACCATCCCGTCCAAATCATAAGTCCAGACAATAATGCAAGTCCCAAAGAGCAATAAGCCCACTGACTGGCAACCTGGTGTTTTCGAACTGGAATAGGGTCCAGGTAAGCCAGGTCGATGCGAAAATCGAGTTTTTTCTGGTGCTTATTCCTGATTAACTGATGGCAGTAGGTTCCGTAGGAAGCAACAAAAATAGATATTTTTCGATAAACACCGCGCGTTTTGTGGGATTGTTCGAGTACAAAATCAGCCTGATTAAGAACCACGTCTCTAGGGTCCACATCGCTATAAAGGGTGATCTCGTTGCTTGAGATATGTTTCAAGTTTTCCATCAGAGCGGTTTAATTATTCCTGATTGCAGAGGCTGCCTAAAAAGGGCGCCTAAAATAGCATAAAAAGACTGAAGAATCCTACACTTACTTCACGAATTGGACTCAATTTCGATAAACCTTTTTGAATACCGAAAAATTATCTGACTTTTTAATACCACAGAAACCTGAGAATTTGACCGATATAATTTCGCTACTTAACATAATATACATTATACGCACTACTACAGGCTTAAGTTTACTAACAGAATCTTTCATATTCGGGCTACACTATGCTTTACAGTGACCCGGTCTACTTTATCTACACCAAATATACCCTCAATATTCAGTTTCATATTGCAACTTATGGGAATTGTTTTAATATTAGAGGGTCTATTCTACTCAAGCACTCAATATCCCCACTGAGATTGAATCATGGCTGTAAACAAAAATAGCTACTCACGCCCGGTATTTATTGTCGATGGCAGTCGCACGCCTTTCCTGAAGGCCCGAGGCAAGCCAGGACCATTCAAACACGCCGATCTTGGTATTTTTGCTGCCCGACCTGTCCTGCAGCGTATGCCGTTTTCACCCGAGGAATTCGATGAAGTCATCATGGGATCCACCATGCCAGGTCCTGACGAAGCCAATATCGCTCGGATTATTGCACTACGCCTCGGGTGCGGTGATCGGGTCCCAGCGTTTACGGTTCAGCGCAATTGCGCTTCCGGAATGCAAGCCCTGGATTCGGCAGCGCTGAATATCGCTTCGGGCAGATCTAATCTGGTACTCGCTGGTGGCATCGAGGCGATGAGCCAGGCACCGCTGCTGCTGCACCCTAAAATGGTGACATGGTTGGCGACCTGGTGGGGAGCAAAATCTTTTTCGGCTAAATTCAAAGCATTGAAATCATTTCGCCCTGGTTTGTTGGCACCCGTAATTGCGATATTAAAAGGCCTTACCGACCCAGTAGCTGGAATGAATATGGGGCAAACGGCTGAATTGATAGCTTATCGATTTAATATAAACCGGGAAATGATGGACCAGTTTGCTATGGAAAGTCACCTCAAATTACACCAGGCGCAACAAGCGGGTGCATTATCCGAGGTGGAAGCTATTTTTGACGCCAGGGGCAAGGTATATGAGATAGATGATGGCGTTCGCCCCGACACGACGCTCGAAAAACTGGCCAAATTGCGCCCTGCTTTCGATAAGCCTTATGGCCTTGTGACACCTGGAAACAGTGCGCAAATTACCGATGGGGCTGCTGTCCTGGTACTGGCGAGTGAAACCGCTGTTAAGCAATACGATTTGCCGGTGATGGCGCGGATCGTCGCGACTGAATGGGCTGCCTTAAGCCCGACAGAAATGGGTCTGGGACCAGCACACGCGATAGCGCCTCTACTCGAATCGAATAAACTGAAGCCCGCTTCTATCGATTACTGGGAAATCAACGAAGCATTTGCTGCCCAGGTGCTGGCTGTAGTTGCCGCACTCAAGGATAGCGATTATTGTAAAAATCACCTGGGCCTAAATGCGCCAGTTGGTGGGATTCCACTCGATAAACTGAATATCCATGGGGGCGGCGTCAGTATCGGACACCCGGTTGGTGCCAGTGGTGCCAGGATCGTCCTGCATCTGGCAAATGTTTTACAGGCGCACAATGCCAAACGCGGTATAGCCTCGTTGTGCATCGGCGGTGGTCAGGGTGGCGCAATGCTGATCGAACGGGAAACAGGCACCGGCACGCCTTTAAAGAAGGCCAGAAAACCTAAGACAGGTACAACGACTCCCTCGAAGAGGGCAAAGAAATGAGCATCGCAATCAGTGACTGGCAAATCGATACCGACGACAAGGGTATTACGTGGTTGACGCTCGACAAGCAAAAGACAGAAACCAATGTGCTCTCCACATCGGTGCTGGATCAGCTAGGCGCCCTGATCGATCAAATTGTTGAGAATAAGCCAACCGCTGTAATCATCCAGTCAGGCAAGAAATCCGGGTTTATCGCGGGAGCCGACGTTAAAGAGTTTCTTGATGTAACCAATAAACAGGAAGCATTGATTATGATCAAGCGGGGGCAAAATGTATTTACCCGGCTTGAAGCACTCTCCTGCCCCACTGTCGCTTTGATCGAGGGATTTTGCATGGGGGGAGGAACCGAACTTGCGCTTGCCTGCGATTACCGGGTGGCGCTCGATGACCCATCCACCAAAATCGGTTTACCCGAGGTAAAACTGGGCATACATCCTGCTTTTGGTGGATTAGTACGTTCGACCGAAATCATTAATCCGCTCAAATCCCTCGAAATTATGCTGTCTGGTCGCGCTCTTTCGGCCAGACAGGCTAAATCGATTGGTCTGATCGACCTGGTACAACCTGCGCGACAAATAAAAAGAGCAGCCCAACAGATGGCGCTGATGAAGCCGGTAAAACACTCCATGCCCTGGACTGGTAAAATACTATCCCTGCCAGGGATTCGAAATTTACTCACCTCTTTTATGAAGAAGCAGGTTGCCAAAAAAGTTTCGCGTCAACACTACCCTGCCCCCTATTCATTGCTGGATGTCTGGTGCAAACACTATGGCAACAGGAAACGCATGATGGATGAAGAGGCCAACTCTGTTGCGCGCCTGATTCAGGGTGATACGGTGAGAAATTTAATTCGCGTATTTTTTCTTCAAACTCAACTCAAGGGCCTCGGTGATAAGAAGTCTTTCGTACCCAGGTACATACACGTTATCGGTGCGGGCACCATGGGGGGAGATATTGCAGCCTGGTGTGCCCTAAGAGGCTTTAGCGTCACGCTACAGGACCGAGAACCACAATATCTTTCCAATGCGATGAAGCGGGCGCACAAACTGTACTCCAGGAAATTCAAGACGACTCACGAGCGTAATGCTGCACTCGATAGACTGACTCCTGATTGCAATGGCTACGGGATTGAAAAAGCCGACATTATTATCGAAGCAATTTTCGAAGATAAAGATGCGAAGCATGCGATTTATCGCGACATCGAACCGCGTATGAAATCCGATGCTGTGCTAGCAACTAATACCTCGAGTATTCCATTGGAGACGCTCGCGACCGTATTAAAAAATCCGCAGCGTTTGGTTGGCATTCATTTCTTTAACCCGGTTGCCATGATGCCTCTGGTTGAAATCGTTAAAACGGCCAAAACGTCGGCTAAAACGATCCAGCAAGCGATTGCCTTTACCTTGCATATAGGCAAATTGCCGCTGCCGGTGAAAAGTTCGCCCGGGTTTCTGGTGAATCGAATTTTGATGCCCTATCTGGTCGAAGCAATCACCCTGCACGATGAAGGCGTATCGCCCGAGGCAATCGACAAAGCCGCTCTCGATTTCGGCATGCCAATGGGGCCGGTTGAACTCGCGGACGCAGTTGGTCTGGATATTTGCTATTCGGTAGCAAAGAATCTCTCGCAGGCTTATGACATCACCGTTCCCGCTGGCCTGGAAAAATTTGTCACTAGCAATAATCTGGGGAAAAAAACTGGTAAGGGTTTTTATGCATACAAGGATGGAAAACCGCTCAAGAACCGCGATGCGAATATGGGTGACCAGAAAATGATCCAGAACCGATTGATTTTTCGCTTTCTTAACGAATCGGCGTCATGTATCGAAGAAAAAATTGT
>CAZJEJ010000145.1:0-5664 GCA_964544945.1 uncultured Gammaproteobacteria bacterium
GATGATGACGGACTGCTTTGGGAGGAAGCGCTGAAAGACTGGTGGCGCAGGCAAAGCTATCCTCTCGATCGCACCGACTGGCACCTTTTTAAATCTTGCCTGGGTAATTTAACAGCCCTGTTAAGTTGGCAGGCTCAAATCAGGGCAAACCACACCCATACCTTACTACCCGATGTACCAGAAGATTTGTCATCGTTATTTCGTGCGTGGCGCGAGCAAGACCAGGAAATGCAGACACTGGCATCGCAGTGGAAAAAGCAGCGAAGCGATATACTGGAAACCCTAAAACAATCTCCAGCGTTGAGTCGCAATGCCAGGATTCCTTACCATTTTGACAACCTGGAGGAATTCTTCGAGCAATGTGATCGTTATTTTGGTTCGGATCAAATGCTGGAAATACCGGAGTCGCTACGCTACCTGTCGAGTCGTTGCCTGATCGAAAACTCAACACCGTCGAAGCGCGGCACGGACCCGAAACTGGAAGGTGGCTTCTTCTTCGCTATACAGCAGGCGCTCGATCGAATTCAGGTATTTTACAGCCGCTTCAGGGCACGGGCGCTGATCGAAGCACACGAGTTTGCATCCCGGCGTGTTCGTTTAATAAAGCGCGACACTCGCACGATTGCTTACCAGGATCAACTCACGCTGTTACTCGAAGCGTTGCAGGGGAGCGAGGGGGAGACGCTCGGGCAGAGTCTGCGTGCCCGGTTTCCAGTCGCGATGATCGACGAGTTCCAGGATACCGACGCGATTCAGTATGGCATTTTTAAACGGCTTTATTTTTCTCAGGATAATACTAGCCTGGTCATGATCGGCGACCCGAAACAGGCGATCTACAGTTTTCGTGGGGGCGATATTTATACCTACATGAAAGCCAAAAGCGAAGCCTGCGTACAGCATTATTCGCTGCAGACCAACTGGCGCTCCGAAGCGCCGTTGATTCATGCGGTGAATAGCCTGTTTGGACGTCGGGAAGCGCCGTTTATCTACGCCGGGGCGATCGACTATATTCCTGCATTGCCGGCGCCAAAAAATGAAAAGGCGCTACTTTTGGTCAATAATTCAGCGGCTTCGCCCCTGACTATCTGGCATATACCGCTCGATGACCGCCTTAAACCGTATAGCAAGGCACGCGCGTTCGAGATGCTGCACGAGGCCACTGCCAACGAAGTCGCTCGCCTGGTTCGAGGTGGCATTGAAGGAACAATCACGCTCGGCGAAAAGCCTCTACGCAGCGCAGACATCGCGGTATTGGTGCGAACCAGCTACGAGGGTAATGCACTTCGCTCGGTACTATCGGAAAAAGGCGTGAGGGCGGTTACCATCGGTCGTGAGCGGGTATTTGACAGCGAAGAAGCCGACGGTTTACTGGTTTTACTGCGTGCCATCAGCCACCATGGCGACCGACGACTACTGCGTAACGCGCTAGCCAGTTCTTTGCTCGGGCTGGATTATCAGGCTATCGCTGCCACGATCGACAACGAGACTGCCTGGCAGGAATGGCTGGGGGAAATATACGGCCTACACCTTTTATGGCGGGAAAAAGGATTTATCGTCATGTTTCAACATCTGCTGCAGGAACTGCAGATTGGCGAGAGGCTGGCGGCGACCGACCAGGCTGATAGACGATTGACCAACCTGTTGCATATCGCCGAATTGCTGCAACAACAATCCCGTGCCAGCGCGGGCCTCGATGCCCTGCTCGGCTGGTACCAGGAGCAGATATCACAGGTCTTAACGGAAGAGGCCGAACTACGCCTCGAAAGCGACGAAGCGTTGGTGAAAATCGTTACTATCCATAGCAGTAAAGGCCTCGAATACCCGGTGGTATTTATCCCTTACCTGTGGGGGTGCAAACCAACCGACCTTGGTGGCGATTCACCGCTGCGATTTCACGACGAGGGCCATAACCTGATAGTCGATCTGGGGTCTCCCGATTTTTCTCAACACGGATACTATGCTGAAAAGGAACGTCTCGCCGAAGATATTCGTCTGGCTTATGTCGCGATCACACGCGCACGAAGCAAAGTCTATCTGGCCTGGGGTAACGTCGGCACGAAGCGAGAAACTCCAAAATCTGCACTAGCCTATCTGTTGCACCCGCATCAGTCTCCTGAAGACCTCGGGAATCATTTGCCTGGGGCGTTCGAGAGTGCGGCAAAGATGGGTGACGATCTTGCGTCACTGCAGGCTGCGGCTGACGGTTCGATAGAAGTAATTGCGCTTCCCCAGGAAACCTGTTTCGATCACGGGAGATCGCAGAAACAACCCGAAGCACCGCTAGAAGTAGCTCAATTCAACGCCCGGCCAGCCACGGCCTGGCGCATCGCGAGTTTCAGCGCCCTGACGCAGGATATCCATCAGGTCGTTCACGGCGG
The DNA here is from genome assembly GCA_964544945.1 of uncultured Gammaproteobacteria bacterium. Taxonomy (GTDB): domain Bacteria; phylum Pseudomonadota; class Gammaproteobacteria. The sequence continues at coordinate 2,379 of CAZJEJ010000145.1, forward strand.
GAGTAAAAGCGTTGGCGACCCGATACTCGATTTTCCTGCCGGAAGCCACGTCGGCCTGCTGCTGCATTCACTGCTTGAAAATCTGAACTTCCAGCAGGATATTCAGGCCCAGTGTCGCGAGCTACTGCCCAGTATCGCGCGACGATACGGATTTGAGTCAACCGACCATTGGACGACGATTTCAAACTGGATGAAAATACTGGTGCAAAGCCCTCTGAACGCTAGTGGTCTGACGTTATCAAAGTTATCGAATCGGCAGCGGTTGAACGAATTATCGTTCGACTTTGGCCTGGATTATCTGGATATTAGCCAGCTAAACGACTGGTTTTTACAGCCCGGGAAGCCATCGGTCGAACCGATCAGCGGGCGCGATTTTCGCGGCCTGATTACAGGCGTAATCGACCTGGTGTTCGAGTACCGGGGTAAATACTATCTGGCGGACTACAAGAGTAATTTTCTCGGTGGCAGGATCGATGACTATTCGCCGGACAGGTTAGGGCGCGCAATGGCCGATCGACGCTATGACCTGCAATACCTGCTCTATTCGGTTGCCTTACACCGTTACCTGGCGCAACGTATTCCTGATTATCGATACGACCAGCATTTTGGGGGCGCCTACTATCTGTTTTTACGTGCGATGCGCCCACAATACGGCCCGGACTACGGTGTCTATTTCGATTTGCCCGACTGGCGCAAACTGGAGTCGCTCGACAGACTGCTGGTTTCAACGCCCTGTGCGGGGCTCGGCGCATGAAGTCCCTGCTTGAAACGCTTGCCAGACAAGGGGATATATCTGGGCTGAGTTATGGTTTTGCACGTTTTATCGCCGAGCAATCGAACTGTGACGTCGATAGCCTGCTGGCCTTAAGCGCGGCCCTGGTGAGCGAAAGCAATCAACGCGGCGATGTTTGTGTTGAGCTGGAGCAATATACCGATCAACCGCTGTTTTGCACAGAACGCGTGTCGGTAGAAACATTACCCACGGGCGGAGAGTTACAGCAATGGCAACAAAGCCTGCTTCGCAGTCCCTGCGTGGGCGTGGCGGGTGAGGAAAACCCCCTGATCCTGGATAACCGGCGTCTTTACCTGAACCGGTACTGGTATTACGAAAACCAGGTGGCCGAGATGATCACGATGCGACTGCGGGCGTCACCCAGTTTCGATTCCAGCCTGTCTCAACAGCTTGAAATATTGTTTCCCGACTTCGGCAAGCAGGCGACGGTTGACGAGCAAAAACTGGCGGTTGCGCTCGCGGCATCGCGTCGATTCGTGGTGATTTCGGGAGGACCGGGGACCGGAAAAACCAGCACTGTGATCAAAATACTGGCCATCCTGCTCGGTCAGCAAGACGATATGCGCATCCGCCTGGCGGCACCTACCGGCAAGGCCGCAGCAAGGATGATGGAGTCGATCCAGCACCGTATCAACGATCACTCTCTCGAACCGGAAATCAAAAAATTAATGCCGCAACAGGCCAGCACTATTCACCGGTTACTCGGTTACCGGAACCAGCGGTTTCAATATTGCAGCAGCAATCCATTGGCGCTTGACTGCCTGGTCATCGACGAGGCGTCGATGATCGATCTGCCGCTAATGTACCGCTTGCTCGACGCTCTCCCCGGGCAGGCACGGATTATTTTGCTGGGTGATCGAGATCAGCTGGCCTCGGTGGCCGCCGGCAATGTGCTTGGAGATATAACCGGTCATGGACGTAGCATTGGTTACTCGCAATCACAGGCTACCCGCCTCGCGGCGCTAATCGATACTCCGGCGCAGGGAATACCCGTCTCGACGCAAGCCTGTGCAATTGCCGACTCGCTGGCGCTGCTCACACGCAGCTATCGATTTAACTCGGATAGCGGTATTGGTCAGCTAGCGAGCCTGATCAATCAGGGCCTTGGCGACGAGGCAATCGAGCAATTGCAGGCACCGGATTCGCAGCTAACCTGGTACGTTCCGGATTCTGATCACCTCCAGCCGAAGGCCCTGGACTGGTTGCTTGACGCCTACCAGGCGGTGGTGAGCAGTGACGATGTTGCGCTGGCACTGGGTGCTTTTGAACGGTTCCGGGTATTATGCGCGGTCCACTCGGGGCCGTTTGGGGTCGAAGAACTCAATCGTCAAATTGAATCCTGTATGCGCTCACGCCACTGGATCGATGCAGGAGATAATTTTCGAGGCAGGCCAATACTGATAACCGCCAACGACTACGAACTAGAGTTGTTTAATGGCGATACCGGGATTCTGTGGCCTGATGAGCGGGGCAATCTACGAGCCTGCTTTCGCTCAGCCGATCAGGGTATTCGCCAACTATCTATTTTCGGCCTGCCCGAATATGTGACCGCCTGGGCGATGACGGTACACAAGGCACAGGGCTCGGAATTTGATTCGGCGCTGCTGGTGCTGCCCACGCTGACCGTTAGCAACGCATTAAGCAGGGAATTGCTCTACACCGGTGTTACGCGTGCCCGCACTCACTTGCGCCTGCACGCAAGTAGCGAGGTATTGTTAAAGGCAATAGACAGCCTGACTCAGAGACATTCGGGACTGGCGTATAAGCTTGGCTGGTAGCGCTTGTGGACACGTTTTTCTGCGGGCTTTTTGGGGCAGGATAACCCTGCGCCGTTCCAGGGCTTACAGGTTTGACTCGCTGGCTACCAGAATATCCATGATTTGTAGCATCCGCTCAAAACTACCCGCCATGCTGGGAGATATCAGGTATTTACCGTTCACTATCACCGCGGGTACACCCCCGTGGCCATAGCGTTTTTCGGTCTGTTTTCCTTTTCGAATCCAGGTGTCGACCGGGAAAGAATAATAATGCTCACGAAATTTATCTTCATCCAGTCCTTGCTCTGCGACAAATTTGGCTATCGTGTCGAGACTAGTCAGGCGCTGGCGCTTGATGTGAATAGCATCAAAAAACGCCTGGTGCACCTGCTTCGGTGCTCCCATCAATTTTAACGCATAAAAAGCCCGCGCATGTTCGGTCCACCGGGGGTTTAATACCGATGGAACCTGTTCGAACACGACGCCTTGCGGTAGTGTTTCACTCCAACGCTCGACATAAGGCTCGAATCGAAAGCAATGCGGACAGCCGTACCAGAACATTTCAGTCACCACAACCTTCTCTGGGTCCGAAGTCTTCACCACCGGGTTGATACGCTGGTAGTCGACACCTTCGGTAAGCGCCTGCTGAGCAAAAACCTGGGTGCTGAACAAAAATGCCAGGATTATCCCCAGCAACCACTGTCTAATCATTGGAAAACCTCTGTGAATCTAAATA
>CAZJEJ010000146.1:0-5590 GCA_964544945.1 uncultured Gammaproteobacteria bacterium
ATAACGGCAGTCAAATTATCATCAACAGGCAAACCCCGTTAAGCCAGATCTGGGTGGCGGCGCGCTCGGGCGGGTACCATTTTGACTACGACGAGGAAAGCCAGGTCTGGTGCCTGGGTCAAGATGTTAATCATGATCTGATGACGCAATTGAGTATTTATTGCTCCGAACAGGCCGGGGAGACCGTTGATCTCTGAATTTTTACTACCAGTACGCAAAACTGCCCGATAATCATTTGTGTCTGAGCGGCGAACCCTTCTTCTTAGATTAACAAAATACCTGTCGGGCGCGATGTTGTTCGCCATACTCTTCGTCTCGCTGGATTATCTGATTGATTTCAGACCGTCGGCGATCCAGTCCAGCTACCGTTTTACCCTGAGCGATTTACCCGTCGATCAACCGGTGTGGTTAAAACAGGATAATCTAACCCTCCTTGTGATATATCGCTCCAGGCGGCTGATCGAAGCGTTAAATCGAGCTAATGTTTTGTTGCAGGATCCAGATTCGGAATCGAGCCGACAACCAAAATATGCAAAAAATCGACTTCGATCACGGTACGAAGCTTACTTCATCGCTTATGGCACTGGGACCGATCTGGGATGTCGTCTACAATCCGGTAAAGGAATGACCTTGCGAGAGTCCTGTGCCACGGCACAATACGATTTTGCCGGGCGTGCGCTAAGAGGAAAAAATCAGTTTCAAAACCTGACTATTCCCGACTATACTTTTAGCGACAACTTTACTGTGCTGACGATTAATCCCTGAGATAGAGCAATCACCTATGCCTTCATTTGATACCGTATCCGAAGTGGATCACCACGAACTGAGTAATGCTATCGGCCAGGCAAACCGCGAAATAGGTACGCGCTACGACTTCAAGGGCTCGGGCGCGATCATCGAACAGGCGGATAATGTCCTGACCCTGAGTGCTGAATCCGAGTTCCAGATCAATCAAATGGCTCCCATACTTAAAGAGAAAATGTCGAAACGCGGCATCGACGTGAGTTGTCTGGAATTTTCGGATATCGTCGAAATGAATAAAAAGGCACGCCAGCAGGTGGTGGTGCGAGAGGGGCTGGACAAAGATCTGGCGCGTAAAATTGTCAAGCTGATCAAGGATTCAAAGCTTAAGGTTCAGGTTGCGATTCAGGGTGAGCAGGTGCGCGTGAACGGTAAAAAGCGCGACGATTTACAACAGGTGATGCAATTGTTACGCGACGCTAAGCTTGGTATACCTTTGCAATTTAACAATTTTCGCGATTAAGTCAGGTAAACATCGAAGCGAATCGATTTTTCACGAAATATCAAATCGGGCGCCAGGTCTGCCAGGGGCGTAGCTTTAGCGGGTCTTTTAACCACGACCCGATGGGCCGCTTTTCGCAAGGCCAGGCGAAAACATGGGTCGATATCGCCGTTACTGGTCAAATATTGCAGAATTTGCATTTCACTGGCTGGCTTGGCGCTTGAGTGGTGTGGCGGGAACATGGGGTCGAGATAAATGCAGTCGAAGCGTTCCTTTTCGCCCAGCGATTGCAAAAATTGAAACGCATCAGCATGAATCGTTTTGATTCGATCTGCCGCAGCTTTACTACGCTTGATCGATCTGGCGCATTCCAGTGAATGCGTGCTAATGGAATAGACCAGGAGATCATGCTCGATCATGGTCACCTTTTGCCCGTGCTGCGCCAGGATAAAGCTGTCCACGCCCCAGCCGCCGGTGAGATCCAGCAGGGTATATATATCACGTCGGCGACTATTGCAAGCTTTTAGCAAAGCCTGGTTCGACTGTCGCGCCCGCCTGAAAAAATCTGGCTCAACATATGAATGTTTGAACCTGAGCCTGTCGGGTGGCAGCAGCAATTCGATCTTGACGCCATCGTCGGTCGTCAGAATTTCCAGGTTTTTATTTAAATCTTCACCCAACTTGCGTAAGTAATCGTGAACATCGCCGGGATCGACCGTTTTGGGCATCAGTAATGCGGTGGTTTTTCGACTGGATTGAAGCGTTCGGGTAACTGCGACTTCAATGTCTGGTACTGCTGCGTAAGCAATTTCAACTCGTTTTTAATACGAGATAACTCCTGATCCTGGCGCGAGACAATTTCGTTCAGCGCCTGCAGCGTATGTTCCTGCTCTGCGCAGTGCATTTCAAGCCTGGTTATTTTTCCTGCAATTGCTTCGTTCATTTTCCGGTTTGATTGATTGAGTGGCTCCAATTCTAACAAAAAACGCTGCGCATCGTCGTACCCCATTCGATCCGGTATTTCAGATCGATTTGACGGAGATTATTTTATCGTCGCGTGGGTCGCACGGCCCGATAAACTATGGCATTATGGACGCTAAAGGCATTTCAATTACCTTAAAGCATAGACAGTAAAATCCCCGCATCGGGGAAACAAGAGGTTACAGGTGAACGATTCACATATAGATACCATTGCCGAAATTGCGCAAAAAGTTTCGACGGAAAATGAACGGCGCCAAAGGCAAATACACTCCATCGATACCCTCCTGACCGAACGCCAGGAAGTTCTGGTCACCATGTGCGCTCTGGCCGAACTCGAATCGAAGGACGCGTCGTTTGATGTGGTTCTCGAAATTTTGAAGTTCTTCAACCAGGCGCTGGTGGACTACACCGCGCTCGGGCATTTCGAGATTTACCAGCGAATCATAGAAGGTAAGGAGCGCCGCGAAAGTGTCAAGCGAGTTGCCAACCAGGTATACCTGTCTATATCAGCCAGCACCGAGAAAATTGTAGAATTTAACGATAAGTACGAGGGTGCCGATGGCCAGGACAGTCTCACCAATCTCTATAAAGACCTGTCAGCGATCGGTGAAGCAATGGCAGAAAGAATTGAAGCTGAAGATCAACTACTGTACGAGCTGAGCAATCGGGCGTTGCGCCGTAATTCTAAGGCAACACTCGCTTAAACGGCTTCACCTCGACAGATTCGTATACTCCGGTCAGCATATAGGGGTCCTGGTCAGCCCATTGCCGGGCATCCTGTAACGAATCAAACTCGGCAATAATAATGCTGCCAGTAAAGCCGGCATCGCCGGGGTCGCTGCTGTCAATAGCAGGATTAGGCCCCGCGAGGATTAACCTTCCCAGGTTTTTCAATTCATTCAATCTTGCGACATGATCGGGTCGTGCCGCCAGTCTCCCTTCCAGGCTATCATCTACATCGGTACCGACGATACTGTAGAGCACTAATCTGTTTCCTTATTAACGATAGGAACATATCGCGCCAGGTATAAAGCCTGCACGATAACGAAAGCGATGGTCATGCCCATCAATCCAAATAGCTTGAAATCGACCCAGTTATCTTCGCTAAACTGAAAATTAAGAGGGTCTATCCGGGGCGCTACCAGCAGGTTGGCTATACCTAAAAAGATAAAAAAACCGACCCAGGTCAGGTTAAGCTTCGCCCATACGCCGCTGTCGTTGATTTCGAGCGCCTGGCTCATCATGCGTTGCACCAGGGGCTTGTCGCCGATGAACTGGCTGCCGAGAAAAACCACCGCAAACAACCAGTTGATCGCCGTGGGTTTCCACTGGATAAATAGTGGATTTTTGAATAACAGGGTAGCGCCCCCGAAAACAAGCAGCAGTACGAGCGTGATAAGCGGCATTTTCTCTACTTTTTTGGCTACCACCGCGCTATACAACACCAAAATCAACGTAGCCACGATTGCGACCAGGGTCGCAAGGAAAATCGCATCGCTGGATTCACCCGGTGTTAGCGCCATGAACGGCAGGACATCGTTCACCGAAGTAATCAAACCGTCGGGCAAGTCGAGGTAGAATTTATAAACGATAAAAAATAAAAGGATTGGAAAAAAGTCGAATAACTGTTTCATACATCGGGTAAGGAGTTGATAATTCGAGGCGGATTCTAACTCATTCGAAGGTTATTGCGGGAAATATTTTGATCTAAACTCGTTGGTTCGGGTTTTGCGCTTCACTACTACCCGGCGACAATATATGTCGTATTCAGGGCTTCAAACCAGTATCCACTGCAGACTGTTTAGCGTAAATCCCGGAGTCTCCTCCAGGGCCGAGGAATTTAATATTTTCCGCTTTCAAACAACCGCGGAAGTGCCAACCAGGCGCTTTAATTTGGCTAAGAAAAATTTCTCTCCCCAGAGTTGAAGACTCTTCTGCTCCACTGGTTTCAAAAACCTGACAACATCGGCCGCTGCACTTTCCCAACCGATTGAGGATATTTTCTCGCCCAATGCATTCGCCAACCAATCATAATCAACTTCCAGATCTTGATCTTTATAGGGCCCATATTGAACCAGCGCATTTTGTAACAGTAAAATGTTTGGCCTTACTTTTTGAGCGATATACCAACTAAAGTCATACCAGTCCCTACCTTTCAGGTATTGCCGACACAATAACGTATGTATCTTTAGCGCAAAATTACTACTTAAATCCTGATGACATACTTCAAAGTCCACAGGAAAATCCAGATAAGCATATTCGAAACCGGAACCCGCAGGTGGATTACAATCGATTTCAAGTTTGACTTTTAGGTCGCGCCTCTCCTGGCTATCCATAAAACGCAAATTTAGTTGATTCACAATCGAATTGTCCTTGATAAGCGTAACCTTTACCTGTTTATCCATATGATTTTTATCAAGTGCTTCAGGCTCAATTCCAAACTCCTTACAAATTTCGATAAGCTTGTCCAGGTAGGGACGCCACGAAAATACTGGGTCAGGTATTTGTAGGATGAAATCGATATCTTCAGAAAAACGCGATAAGCCATGGAGGACTCTTAAGCTGGTCCCGCCCTGAAATGCAGCTACTTGAAAAAAATCTGCCTGCCATAAAGCAAACAACACGATTTCCTGCACGATTTCTTTAAGCGCATTCTCTTCCTCGATGGGCCCATTTGATTGATAGCTGGACAAACGCTGTTGAATTAATTCAATCATAAACTTAAAGCCCTTAATAATTTTTCAATGAACCTTTGCTCCCGCCTTCCTTTATACGTATTGAGCAATAGACTAATTTGCCCTGGAGCTACTGCCTTAATTGCCTGTTCGTCGATGCGCAATCCTTCCAATACAAAGTCCAGACCCTGCCATGGCAACTTACGCAAATACACCAAATCCAGTAATGCTCGCATGGGTTCGGCGATGAGTGCTACCTGGTGTTGTAGCTCGTGCCTTGCGACGGCCTGGAGAAAACAACCCGGTTTGACGGTCACACGACGGAATTCAAATTTCCCCAGCCTGTCATGCTCGTAACTCACGGACTTTCCCCTGGCGGTAACGCTCAATACACTATGCACCGCCTCCGGGATCCAGCCATGAAAACTCAGCGATGATTCGGCAGAAATATAACTACCCGGTACCATGTGCTGCGCTAGCGCAAAGGGATGGGCAGGCGCAGTACGGTAGTCATTCGATAACAGGTACAAACCGCGCCGTGCCTGTAGTAATTCACCCGCCTTGAGGGCGCGATTAACCAGTCCATAGCGCCGGGCATTACCACCCCCTGGCAAACGCGCCAACTGTCGAGCCGATAAAATACGGTTTGCATCACCAGATTTAATAATAAGTTCGGTTAACGGCGTCATAG
>CAZJEJ010000147.1:0-5555 GCA_964544945.1 uncultured Gammaproteobacteria bacterium
GGATCAGAGAATGCTAAACTGCTATTTCCAGTGCGAAAAATCATTCATATCGACGCCGACTGCTTTTACGCCGCGGTAGAAATACGCGATAACCCAAAACTGAAGGGGTTACCCATTGCCGTCGGTGGCAATGCCAAACGTCGCGGGGTGATCGCTACGGCATCTTATGAAGCTCGAAAATTTGGTGTTCGCTCCGCAATGGCAAGCGCGACCGCGATGCGCCGCTGCCCTGAATTAATCCTGATCCCGGGCCGCATGTCTGCCTACCGTGAAGCCTCACGAGCGATGCACGCAGTATTTGCAGACTTTACCGATTTAATCGAACCACTGTCCCTCGACGAAGCTTTCCTCGATGTTTCCAATTCTAAACTTTTCCGGGGAAGTGCCACTCTGATCGCCAGGGAAATCAGGGCGCGTATCTCACAAACCATCGGAATAACCGTCTCGGCTGGTATTGCACCAAACAAGTTTCTCGCCAAGGTGGCGAGTGACTGGAATAAGCCAGATGGTCAGTTCGTAATCACACCAACTGAGATTGACAGGTTTCTTACAGGCTTGCCGGTGAGGAAAATCTGGGGCGTCGGCAAGGTCACCGCGGCCCGACTGGAAAAACTCGGCATTAAAACCTGCGGTGATGTGCGTCGATTCGACCTGTTTCAATTTGTCCAGCAGTTCGGCAGTTTCGGAGAGCACATTCACAAACTCGCATGCGGCATCGACGACCGGCCAGTTGTTTCGCAGTGGCGCCGAAAATCGATCAGCGTAGAGAATACCTACGCTATGGATCTGGTCGATTTACCCGCCTGTCTTGGTAAGTTACCCGAGTTGATCGATTCGCTGGACCAACGCATGGAAAAACTCGACCCGGATTACCAGGTTAACAATAGCTTCCTGAAGATGAAATTCAACGATTTCAGCCACACTACGGTCGAACGTCAGTACTGTAATCCGAACCTGGAAGACTTCACGATATTGTGCCAAATGGCCTGGCAGCGTGGGCAATTACCCGTCAGGTTGCTCGGCGTAGGCGTCAGGCTGAACGACTTAACCGAAACCGGCGGGCAGATGGAGTTATTCAAGCAGTAATTAGGGTCAGTGTCGGTTGGTATTACGTGGGTGTAATATAGCGTCTAGCGCGCAATGCCGGAGGTTTACAGCTTCGTATTTTAAGCGCTGTACAGTGTAAAGACACCGATTACGATGAAGCCAATGCCAGCGATATAGTGTAAGTATTTTTCGTTAATGAATTCGGACAGCAGGCTTCCTGCCAGCACGCCAATCGCTGAGGCGACGATTAGTGCAGCAGATGCTGCCAGGAAAACCGTAGATTTACTAACCGTTTTGTCGGCCGCGAAAAGCATCGTTGCCAGTTGGGTTTTATCGCCCAGTTCTGCAATGAATACCGCTGCAAAAATTGTTAAAAATATTTTCCAGTCCATAGCTTATACTCGTTTCAGCCAAACCATACCATTGCTTAGCTCCGCCTGGTTTCTCGGGAGTCCCACCTTTTCTTGATTGCGAGAATTTTCGGCATGATCGAAATAAATCTCTCGACCATGTTGGGGTCGAAGTGTTTAGCTGCGTCTTCTCGCAGCATCGAAATCGCCTGATCGGTATCCCATACATTTTTATACGCTCTTGCCATGGTCAAGGCATCAAATACGTCGGCTATAGCCACTATCCTGGCACATTCTGGAATGGCTTCTCCTGCTAAGCCATCCGGGTACCCCGAACCATCCCACTTTTCGTGGTGATGATGCGCGATAGTTGCAGCCAGTTGAAAAATAGGCGAGTCGCTTTTTCGTAATATATGATAACCGATTTCAGAATGGGTTTTCATTATTACCCACTCGTCTTCGCTGAGTGTCCTGGGCGCCTTCAAAATAGAGTCGGGTATGCCTATTTTCCCGGTATCGTGCATCGCTGCCGCGAGTTCAAGCATGGCCGCTCTTTCTACCGGCCATTTCATAGCGCTCGCCAAAGCCGACGAATAAGATGCCATTCGCCAGATATGATCCCCGGTGTCCGTATCGTTGTAATGACCCGCTTCGGCCAGCATTTTGATAGCGGCTCCCTGGGTTTGCTCCAGTTCCTGGGTGCGCTCTTCGACCATGATTTTAAAACTTCGTTGCTGATCGGCTAGCGCCAGGTGCGTCCGTACCCGCGCCCTGACCAGATCAGCATTTACCGGTTTGGTAATATAATCGACCGCGCCGGTTTCAAACCCATGACGTTCGTCTTTAACCTCTGACATTGCGCTGATAAAAATAACTGGAATATCTGCGGTATCTCGACGTGATTTTAATATTCGGCATACTTCATAACCGTCCATGCCCGACATCATGATATCGAGCAAAATCAAATCTGGACGCGTCTTGTCGACGATTTTGAGCGCCGCATCGCCGCTGATGGCCGCCAGTACCGAATACTGTGGCATCAGTATTCCCTTGAGAAGCTGTAAATTTTCAGGCGTATCATCGATGGCGAGAATAGTTTGCCTCTCACTCATCTCAAAGCCTCCAACATTTGTATTCTATCGATGTCGCAACATAACCTGGGTGATTTTGATCCTGATATTTCGTGTTAATCATTAGCAAATGCTTCTTCCCGCATTAACTGCTCGATCATCTGGCCCGATTGTTCAAAATCATAAAGCGCTAGTGCGGCTCGAACTGGTTCGAGTTTCTCGAAAAGTCGCTCATCCACGCCCCGCTGAATTTCTTCGAGTATTTCTTCTGCCTCCATATTGGACAGCGATATTTTCTCCTGTAGCAGGTGCAGGCGACTCTTGATTTCGGCCTTATCAAGAAGCAGCCCCATGTTAGCCTCCCGAAGCTCCGAATCCTCCCTGTCCGGCAATCGGCGGATATCGCCAAGTACCTTTTTCAGTTCATCCTCGACAAGCTTCAGTTGCTCGGTGCAGGGTTCGCTATTACCAATCAGTACTTCGAGAGCTCGTGTCGTGGCGACCAGTTGCTGGGCACCGAGTGAACCCGCTATACCTTTTAGAGTATGAGCACCTCGTTTTGCTTTGCGCTGATTTCCGTCTTTTAGCGCGGCGCGAACCAGATTGATCGAATCTTTGTGGTTTTTTGGAAACGATTGCAGCAACTTGCGATACAGCGCAATATTTCCATCGAGCAAGGCAAGTGCAGCCTGGCTGTCGATCACCTTCAGGTACCGGGTAAAATTTGCATGATCCGTTTTTTGCGGGGAAGCGCTGGCTCGATTCCCCTTTGATACATCGATCCACCTCGCCATGGTCATGAACATATTTTTGATGTTGATTGGTTTGGGAATATGATCGTTCATGCCTGATTGTTTGATCATTTCTATATTTTCGCTCATCACATCGGCGGTCAGCGCGATAATGGGCAAGTCTTTAAATTCAGCTTGTTTGCGCAGTATCCTGGTAGCCTCGAATCCGTTCATCACTGGCATTTGGCAATCCATTAAAACACCGTCATATCTCTTAGGTGTAATTTTCTCCAATGCCTGTTTGCCGTCTTCCGCCACTTCGACCCTGACACCGTTGGTGGTCAGTAAATCGACCGCCAGTTCCTGGTTGAGAATATCATCTTCTATCAGTAAAATTTTGGCGTTTTGTAATTTACCCAGGGCGTCGAGATATTCTTCGTCGTCGGATAGTGTTTTCCTGTCTGAATCGGTAACCAAACCTAAAGTATGAATCAGGGCCTGGTAAAGACCGGGAAGCGTGACCGGTTTCAGCAGGGTTCGGCTGTACGCCAGACCCCTTTTCTGCATCGCTATACCAGCCCTTGAACCAATCATTTGTTCGCTCATGACCACGGTAGCCAGATTTTTTTTCACCAGTCCCTGGAGATTGGTTATGTGCTCTATACAGGATTTGACGCTTTGACGGTCGATCAATAACAGGTCGAACTGGTTGAAGTCTATTGTTTCAATTTTATCCAGTTCTTCGGGCAAACAAATTGCGGTGGCTTTAATTAATAAAAACCGGCATAAGCGCTCCAGTATTGACGTCCACTCCTTACTGTTGGTAACAATCAATAGTTGAGTATTTGCGATCCTGGCTCCATGAATTTCGATGGTCGCCTGAATATCGGCTATCAGATGGTTCACGATATTGAAACTGAACTTGCTGCCGACACCGGGCTTCGACTCTATAGACAACTCCCCGCCCATCAGTTTCGTCAATTTTCGTGAAATAGTCAGACCCAACCCTGAACCACCATACTTGCGCGTGGTTGAAGTATCGGCCTGGGTAAATGACTCGAACACCTGTTTCTGCTGTTCTTTACTCATGCCTATGCCGCTGTCTTCGACAAAAAATTGCAGATTTACCGTTTCATCATCGACATAATCCGATCTCGCCGATACTTTCAAATATCCCTTATCGGTAAACTTGAGCGCATTATTCGACAGGTTGATCAAAATCTGCCCCAGCCTGAGGGGGTCTCCCACCAGACGCCATGGCATGCACGGATCAATATCGAATATAAACTCAAGTCCCTTTTCTGCCGCCTTTAAACTAATCAGGTTAGATACATTATCGAACACGTCGTACAGCGAATACTCGATTTCCTCGATGTCGAGCCTGCCTGCCTCGATCCTGGAAAAGTCCAGTATTTCGTCGATGATACCGAGCAACGCCTCGGCTGACCTGTTTACTTTTTCAAGGTAATTTCGCTGTGTCGAATTCAGGTTGGTTTCCAGTGCGAGGTGAGACATGCCGATAATCACATTCATCGGCGTACGAATTTCATGACTCATATTAGCTAAAAAATGCGATTTGGACTGGTTGGCCTGCTCGGCCTTTTTTACCTCGGTACGCAATGCGGCCGTTCGTTCCCGCACCAGTTTATCCATTTTCTCGAGAACACCCTTGATCTGCTTCTTGTGTAGAAAAATTTCTCGATCCTTTTCCTTCAGCCGGGCCTCGGCGCTTAAGCGCGCATTTTTTTCTTCTTTATACTTCGACTTGAAATCTTCTCTTTCAAACATAAGTGAATAGTTAACCGTTTCCCCGGGGATAATCCGCCACTGGTTTTGCGTTATTAGAGTATAGGCGAGATACCAGGGTTGTACTCCTAAGTGTCGCGAATAAATAATTTGTCGGCCTGGAATGCTTTTCCCGGAAGCACACTGTAATCCGGAATGCCAACAATTTCTCATTGTTTTTACATATCAATGAGTTATGATACTTTATACAAGCAAATTATCAACTAAGGTAGTCGATATGCTAATTCTCAATTTGGCCATGTTTTTGTAACCCCCGGAGAGAACAGTGCAACCCGACAAATTCGAATCATTAATCTCGCCACCCTGGCCCGCCGACCAGGTGAAATCAAATTACTACTACCCGCCTCATCAGCAACGAAACCAGACGGAACTGGCAAATTTCGAACGCAATGACGAAAGCGAAGATACCCTGGATCACATAGCAATTCTTGGTTACGATTGAGCCCGATTTTGTAGGGCCGAATTTATTCGGCCAATATTACCCACGCCGCCGGTCAAATAAATTTCAACCCCAGCACGCCCTGTAGGGCCGAATTCATTCGGCCATTAAT
>CAZJEJ010000148.1:0-5460 GCA_964544945.1 uncultured Gammaproteobacteria bacterium
AATTCGACCCTACAGGCATTTCCCTGTTATCGGCTGGGTGAATTCTGCCCGACGGCCAGCAACGCATTGAGTGGTTGCTCGTTGAACGATTTTTCGACTTTAAGATAAGCCACCTGGTCTTCTCTATACACGGAAACTTCGTGAACCCCTTTAATGCGCGAGGCCTGCTCAAGAAAATCTTCGACCGCTTCGTCTTCCATGTTTTTCAGAGATACAATCTTTGACGACAGCTGTTTTGGCATGCGCATTGACGCTGCGACCAGCAACCAGATTAGCGCCACGCCTGCGAGCACCAGGAAAATAGCGGTAAATGATCGATTAGTATGCAATATTCCACCCAACAGTCCTCCACTAAATGCGCCAAGAAATTGTCCGCTGGAAAACAAACCCATCGCCGTACCCTTCATATCGGCAGGCGCGATGCGTGCCACCATTGCTGGTAACGAGGCTTCCAGAACATTAAACCCGGTAAAAAACACGACCAGAGCGGTGAAAATAGCCGAGTAGCCTTCACCCCAGGCAAAGCTCAGCTCGGCCAGTACAATTAATATAATTCCGACCAGAAATATCGCCTTCGATTTTTTAAATTTCTCGGCAATGATAATCAATGGCACCATGCCGAGCACAGAAAGCACAAATACCGGGAGATAAGTTTCCCAATGCAGTGCCGGGGTTATAAGCAATACATCCCTTAATACGAGCGGAAACACTACAAAGGTCGCCGACAACACCAGGTGCAACATAAATATACCGATGTCGAGTTTGAGTAATTCGCGGTTTTTCAGTATTTTTCCGACATCGGCTAACGATAACTCCGTTTCACGATGAAACTTTTGGCTGTGTGGTTGCGGCGTGACAAAAATTACCACCGCGATACCGGCCAGAGCCAGCCCGGCGGTTATCCAAAACAGAAATGCCAGTCCAAACTCGGCCGCAAACACTGGTCCCACCACCATCGACAGCATGAAACTGGCGCCAATCGACATGCCGATAAATGCCATGATTCGCAGACGCACTTCTTCACGCGTCAGGTCGGCCGCAAGCGCCATCACAGCGGCGGCGATCGCGCCCATGCCCTGCAGGGCACGCCCTGCAATGACCTGGTAAATCGATTCTGCTTCGGCCGCGACGATACTGCCGATAAAAAAGATCAGCAAACCGATAACGATAATTTTTTTGCGTCCAAACCGATCGGACATATATCCGAATGGCAATTGAAAAATACCCTGGGTCAGCCCATAGATGCCGATCGCAAGACCTGTTAATACTGGTGTCGTTCCGCCAAACTGGTCGGCGTAAAGACTAAAAACCGGCAAAATCATAAACAACCCGAGCATGCGTAAGGCATAAACCAGGGACAATGAAAACGCGGCTCGTTTTTCGGTAATTAGCATGTAGTGGCTATGTAGGTGCGGTCAAGAAGGCGCGATTCTAGCACATTCAAACTCAATAATTCACAGGCGAATCGAACGCGTAAATCAAACCAAAAAAAGTTATAATTAACGGTTTGGCCCATACACCTACAGATGCAATCGATCACCATTAGAGGCGCGCGAACGCACAACCTCAAAAACATTGATATCACCCTGCCCCGTGACAAGCTCATCGTGATCACCGGGCTTTCGGGCTCGGGTAAATCCTCGCTTGCATTCGATACCATATTTGCCGAAGGGCAGCGACGCTACGTCGAGTCGCTGTCTACCTATGCACGGCAATTTCTTTCGGTCATGGAAAAACCCGATATCGACCATATCGAAGGCCTGTCACCGGCGATATCGATCGAGCAGAAGACAACTTCGCACAATCCGCGTTCGACCGTCGGCACTATCACCGAAATTTACGACTACCTGCGACTGTTATTTGCGCGTGTCGGCACGCCGCGCTGCCCAACCCACGGTTTAGCGCTGGAAGCGAGTACTATCAGCCAAATGGTCGACCAGGTACTGGCTCTGCCAGATAACCGACGCCTGATGCTGCTGGCGCCCGTGGTAATGAATCGCAAGGGTGAGCATGTACAGCTTTTCGAAAGCCTGCAACGGCAGGGATATTTACGTGTTCGCGTCAATGGTGAAATTTACCCACTCGAAGACCCGCCCAAACTAGAGCTGCGGAAAAAGCATAATATCGAAGTAGTGGTCGACCGTTTCAAGGTAAGGCCCGAGTTGAAACTACGCCTGGCGGAGTCATTCGAAACCACGTTACAACTAACCGATGGTATTGCTATCGTCGCGAGTATCGATGGCGCACCGGAGTTTGGGGAAATAAAGTTTTCCGCCAATTTTGCCTGCCCGGAATGCGGTTATTCTATTACCGAACTCGAACCTCGCCTGTTTTCTTTCAATAGTCCGGCTGGTGCCTGCCCGGAATGCGACGGTATCGGCACCATGCAGTTTTTTGATCCAAACCTGGTGGTTAAATCTCCCGAGCTCAGTATGGCCGGTGGTGCAATCAGGGGCTGGGATCGGCGAAACGGATATTACTTCCAGATGCTGCAATCGCTGGCAAAACACTTCGATTTTGACGTGGAAATGCCTTTCGGCAAACTACCGACACACATCCAGGATGTTATCCTTGATGGGTCGCCTGAGATGGTTAAATTTGTATATCGTAACGAGCGTGGAGACAAGCGCGTTCAAAAACACCCCTTCGAAGGTATCCTGCCCAATTTAAAACGTCGCTACCGCGATACCGAGTCAAGCCTGGTGCGCGAAGAGCTGGCAAAATTTCTATCCAGCCAGGCTTGCCAGGTTTGCGATGGTGAGCGTCTTAATGAGGCTGCTCGACATGTCACGATAGCCGACCGTACGCTGGCCGAAATTACGCGTTTATCGATCGAGGAAGCGTACCGTTTTTTCAAGGCACTCGAACTTCCGGGTCAAAGAGGCCAGATCGCTGAAAAGATCAACAAGGAGGTCAGCGAACGACTGAATTTTCTGGTCAATGTCGGACTTGAATACCTGTCTCTCAGCCGCAGTGCGGAAACCCTTTCGGGTGGTGAAGCGCAGCGCATCCGGCTCGCCAGTCAGATCGGCGCCGGCCTCGTGGGTGTTATGTATATTCTGGACGAACCATCGATTGGTCTGCATCAACGCGACAATGACCGCCTGTTAAAAACCCTGACATATCTGCGCGATCTTGGTAATACCGTGATCGTGGTTGAGCACGACGAAGACGCGATCGAGGCGGCCGATTTTATCGTCGATATCGGGCCAGGTGCGGGCGTGCATGGCGGGCAAATTATCGCCACCGGGAATGCGGCCGAGATCGCTGCAAACGAACAATCGATTACCGGGCAATTTTTGAGCGGTTCCCGTCGTATTGCGATTCCGGCAAAACGCACACCAGTCGATCAGGATAAATTTATTCGAATCAACAAGGCCAGCAGCAATAATTTGAAAATGGTGGATTTGGCCTTACCCATTGGCTTGTTCAGCTGTATTACTGGTGTCTCGGGTTCGGGTAAATCAACGCTGATCAACGAAACCCTGTACAAGCTCGCCGCGATTCAAATCAACCAGAGTAATATCAATGTCGGTCGCCACGAATCCTTTTCTGGTCTCGAACATTTCGACAAGGTAATCGATATCAACCAGAGCCCGATCGGTCGCACTCCCCGCTCCAACCCGGCTACCTACACCGGCCTGTTTACACCGATCCGCGATCTTTATTCGGGTACCCAGGAAGCCCGATCACGAGGATACAAACCGGGTCGATTCAGTTTCAACGTCAAAGGCGGTCGATGCGAGGCTTGCAAGGGAGACGGGGTCACCAAGGTCGAAATGCATTTTCTACCAGACGTCTATGTCACCTGCGATGTTTGCAAGGGTAAGCGATATAACCGGGAGACGCTGGATATACTCTACAAAGGTAAATCGATCCGCCAGGTGCTCGAAATGACGGTGGAAGACGCGAGCGCATTTTTCAGCGCGATACCGGTATTAAAACGTAAGCTCGATACCCTGATGGACGTGGGCTTGAGCTATATAACCCTCGGCCAGAATGCGACCACGCTTTCCGGTGGAGAGGCACAGCGGGTCAAACTGTCACGCGAGTTGTCGAAAAGGGATACTGGCCGTACACTGTATATCCTCGATGAACCCACGACCGGATTACATTTTCACGACATCGAACAGCTACTCGGGGTATTGCACCGATTACGCGATCATGGCAATACTATCGCGGTAATCGAGCATAACATGCACGTCATCAAAACCGCCGACTGGATCATCGACCTGGGCCCCGAAGGCGGAGACAAAGGCGGTGAAATTATTGCGAGTGGCACGCCCGAGCAGGTAGCAAAAGTAAAACGCTCCTACACCGGGCAATATCTCAAGTCGATGTTAAAATCACTCGATTAAATTACTAGAATTTGAAGAACCACCCAATGACAAAAGAAATTACCTGTTTTAAGGCCTACGATGCGCGTGGCAAGGTTCCTGATGACCTGAATGAAGATATCGCCTATCGCATTGGGCGAGCCTACGCCGAGTTTATTAAACCACAGCAGGTTGCGCTTGGACGCGATGTGCGACTTAGTAGCGACAGCCTGTTCGAGGCCCTGTCGCGGGGTTTACTCGATAGTGGCGTCGATGTTTTAGACCTTGGCCTGTGTGGAACCGAAATGGTTTACTTTGCAGCGTTCCACCAGCAACTCGACGGTGGCATCATGATTACTGCGAGCCATAACCCCGTAGATTACAACGGCTTGAAATTTGTACGTCATAGCGCGCGCCCGATTAGCGCCGATAGCGGCTTGCAGGATATCCGCCGTATCGCCGAAGAAGAGTCTTTCACCCATTCAAAAACGAAGGGAAGCTTAATTCCTACCGATTTGACCGCAGCTTACATCGAGCACCTGTTAGGCTACCTGGGCGATATCGGGTCTTTGAAGCCATTTAAAATAGTGGTTAATTCAGGCAACGGTGGGGCCGGCCAGGTAATCGATTTACTCGAATCCGCGCTGCCATTCGAGTTCATAAAAATACAGCATGAACCAGACGGCCGGTTTCCAAACGGCGTACCCAACCCGTTACTGCCCGAAAACCGGTTACCCACTATCGAAGCAATAACACAGCATCAAGCCGATATCGGCATTGCCTGGGACGGTGATTTTGACCGTTGTTTTTTCTTCGACCATCAAGGACGCTTCATCGAAGGCTACTATATAGTCGGCTTGCTCGGCGCGCAGATGCTCAAGCAAAATCCTGGGGAGATCGTGGTGTACGACCCGAGGCTTACCTGGAACACGATCGAGCTGGTAGAACAAAATTCAGGCCAGGCGTTTCAAAGCAAGGCCGGGCACGCTTTTATCAAGGAAAAAATGCGCGCAGTGAATGCAATTTATGGTGGTGAAATGAGTGCCCACCACTATTTTCGAGATTTTGGCTATAGCGATAGTGGCATGATTCCCTGGCTACTCCTGACACAAATCATGTCGTCACATGACAAATCTCTCGCCGA
>CAZJEJ010000149.1:0-1149 GCA_964544945.1 uncultured Gammaproteobacteria bacterium
TATTTAAACGAGCAACTATGAGTGAAGCGCTGCCCAAAGACCGCCCGCATGTGACGATATACCGTATGTTCATGATTTCCCTGATCGGACTGGTAGTCGGGACTGTCAGTTCGTTCGCGACCATCGGATTCGTAGAGCTGGTTAGTGGGCTCAATCGGATACTCTACATCTCGTCCGAGAGTCGAGCCGGATTGCCATCTGGCACACTCGCTTATATCACCATTGCAGTTCTCACGCTGGGTGGGTTGGTCGTCGGCCTGATACTTCACTACGGCGTCAAAGCACGAAGACCACTCGGACCGCCCGACTCTATTCTCGCGGTGCAACTACGTGAAAAACTGCCCGATCCGGTCTCGGGCTTCTTTTCCACGCTTGCATCCATACTGTCTCTGGGCTTTGGTGCATCGGTCGGCCAGTACGGGCCGCTGGTATACCTGGGGTCGCTGGTAGGACAGCTCGCGAGTCGATTACAACTCGGCGTCCGCGATATACGCAGCATCGCAATAGCCTGCGGGGTCGCGGCGGCAATCTCTACCGCTTTCAATGCACCAATCGCTGGCCTGATATTCACCCACGAAGTAATATTGCGGCACTATTCGTTACGTATTTTCAGCGCCGTGACCGTCGCCACCGCCAGTGGCTTCGTCGTCGCCAACGTGGTATTCAATCGCCCCGTCATGTTTTTAATCGAATTCGAGCGTGTGTTTCACGCTTCCGAATTTTTTCTTTTCGCACTCGAAGGCCTCGCCAGCGGAGTACTCGCCATTGTATTCATGAAGCTACTCTGGGCTGCAAATCGACTATCCAACCGGCTCCTATTGCCAGCCCCGAGCAAGCCAATGCTCGCCGGTTTCCTGTTGGGGCTGGTCTCGTTGCAGGTTCCAGAAGTACTCGGTGCCGGCCAGGAGATTATGCGTGTAGCGAGTATTCCAGGCGCTTACAGCGCACTGGAATTGAGCAGTATTTTAATCGCTAAAATCCTGGTCACCGCGCTTTGCATCGGGTTTGGATTTGCTGGCGGGGTGATATTTCCCTCGATGTTGATTGGCACACTGTTCGGAGCGCTATTCGCGGTCACGGTTCCCGAAATTCTGCTCGATTATTATTCTGGTCTGTCGGTCTACGCTATCAGTGGCATGGTAGCGATCG
>CAZJEJ010000149.1:1249-5457 GCA_964544945.1 uncultured Gammaproteobacteria bacterium
CCTACCACTGGTATGGGCGTTCACTGTTCGATGCGCAACTCGCCGAACGTGGACTCGACCTGTCGCTCGGGCGTGACCGCGCCTATTTGAAGCACCACCCGGCGGTTGATGTTGCCGACCTTGATTTCCCCTGCGCAGATAGTCAATCTACCTGTGGTGAACTGGTCGAGCAGTTGAAATCTGATGCCCGTCACTCGGCCATCGTGATCGATTCACAAGGTAAATTTCTTGGCCTGGTGCATCTTGATCAACTTCTAGAGCAGCCGACTGATACCAGTCTTGCCGCACTCGAGTATCCAGATGGATTAATATTCGACGAAACCACCAGCCTGTGGAGCGCTATGAACAGCATGCGGGATTACCTCGGCGAAGCGGTTCCAGTTGTACACTCCGTCACTGGTCGATACCTGGGCATGGTGCCCGAGGGCGAAGTGATTGGTGCCTACCTCGACGCGGTGCATGATTTAAGACGCGAGGAACATCAGGCTTAGCCGGAAACCTCTAACAATGCACTTTTTCTATGCATCCTTATTCCGTGATTATTTACTGATACAATTTTCTGCCCGAGTTAAAATTTAAGTGATGGATTTAAAGCAAAGCATTCAAAACGACGTGAGACTCGCCTTACAGGAAGACATCGGCAGCGGAGATATCAGCGCACAGCTGATCGACGAGACCGCAATACTCGATATGAACTTGCTGGTACGCGAGGATGCGGTGTTATGCGGGAGCGCCTGGTTTGATGAGGTTTTCAGACAATGCGACTCTTCGATAAAGATCGAGTGGTCAGCTAGAGATGCGGATCAGGTAGTGGCTGATAAAGTTCTATGCACCGTATCGGGTCCAGCGCGAGCGGTTCTTAGCGCCGAGCGCACCGCGCTTAATTTTTTGCAAACCCTGTCGGGTACCGCAACCACGACGCGCCGATACGTCGAACGTATCAAATCCACGCACTGTCGCATACTCGATACACGAAAAACTATTCCACACTTACGGCGAGCACAAAAGTATGCGGTAGCCTGCGGTGGTGGCGTGAACCATCGAATGGGTTTGTTCGACGCCTACCTGATCAAGGAAAATCACCTGGCCGCCTGCGGTGACATCAAGACGGCGGTCGAACGTGGCCGTCAATTGCACCCCGATCGCTTCCTCGAAGTTGAAGTCGAAAACCTGAATCAATTGCAGCAGGCGATCGATGCTCGAGTCGATCGAGCCCTGCTGGATAACTTTGCTATTAATGATCTGAAGCAGGCCGTGGCTCTCAACAAGAAGCGCATTGAACTCGAGGCATCGGGTAATATCACCGACGCTAATCTGTTAGCTATAGCCAGTACCGGTATCGATTTTATTTCGGTCGGTGCCCTGACTAAACATCTTCGGGCGATTGACTTCTCCCTGCGATTTTCGTAATCAGCACATTTTCTAAAACCTTGCTTTAAAACCTGGAGCCCGCAAGTGCCGCCGGATAATACAGATCTGTCCCCAAAAGCGAAATCCATATCTGATTCCGACCAAACGCTTAAGGGCATTATCGCACTGGTAATCGCCACGCTGTTTTTTGCAGCCCAGGATGCGATCACCAAGCATTTAACACAGACGCTACCGGTCGCCCAAATTGTAAATGTGCGCTTCTTTTTCTTTTCAATCTTTGCGCTGATTTACGCAGCACGAAGCACGGGGATTAAAATAGCGCTTCGATCATCACGACCACTTATGCAGATAACGCGTGGTTTGTTGATCAGTGGTGAAGTCGCACTATTTGCCTACGCCCTGCATTTTCTTGGCCTCGCCGAAATGCATGCGATATTCGCGAGCTTTCCATTGATTATAACTGTGCTGTCGGTTCCTATCCTCGGTGAACGAGTCGGTTGGAGACGCTGGCTGGCTATTATTCTGGGTTTTATCGGCACGCTGATCATCATTCAACCCGGTAGCGGGGTGTTTAGTCCGTACACTATTTTAGTCCTCGTATGCGCATTTATGTTTGCCCTTTATAACCTGTTGACGCGAAAGGTTTCACGCTATGACAGCTTTGAGACTTCCCTGCTTTATTTCGGCATAGTCGGATTCATAGGCTCACTCACGGTAGCTCCTTTTTACTGGCAATCCCTGAACACCGACCAGACAATCTGGCTCCTGGTAATCAGCGTAACTGGAATTATCGGCCACCTGCTATTGATCAAGGCACTACAGTGGGCAGCAGCAGTCATTTTGCAGCCCTTCAATTATTTTGTTCTGGTATGGGCGATGATTATCAGCTATTTCGTTTACGACGAGATACTCGAAGCGCAAACCCTGGTAGGCGCTGCCGTGGTGGTCACCAGTGGAGTTTATATCGCCAGGCGAGAATTAATCGTGGCGCGCCAGGCGCGACAGCACTTACGCCGCACACTGTACCCACCAGAGGCCTGATCGGACCGATCCACAATTTTCTTAAGGTAATACCCTGAATTTAATACGAATAATGGAAATATTTTGCAACCCCGGTGCAACATTCGAACTAGTGAAACAACATCCATTCTGCTAATATTTATCGCTTCAGTAGTTGCAATATCAAGCCTCGCCTGATCCTTCTCTTCACATTTTTCAGGAGTCTATAACATTAGCGGCACTACTATACTCATTAATCTTATTGGTGGGGTTGCGCTACTGTTATGGGGCTTACGTATGGTGCGTATCGGCATCAACGATGCCTGGGGTAGTGAAGTCCGAAGTGCACTCGGCGCCAGTTTATCTAATCGGTTCAAGGCTTTTTTCACCGGGCTTGGGGTCACGATTTTACTGCAAAGCAGCAGCGCGACCGCGTTACTGACTTCTTCCTTTAGTGGTCAGGGGATTATTAATACGGCCCCTGCGCTAGCGGTGCTACTCGGCGCCGACGTGGGCACTACCCTGGTAGCGCAAATCCTGACTTTTGATCTGTCGGCGCTGTCACCGTTGCTGGTTGCCGTGGGCGTGGCCATGTTCACTTACTCCGATGGTGGGCGCACACGCGATATAGGTCGCCTGGTTCTCGGTATCGGAATGATGTTACTAGCCCTGAAGCTGATCCTCGGTGCATCAACACCAATGCGCGAATCCGAAATAGTTCAGGGTATCTTCGCGTCGCTGGGCAACGACCTGGTACTGGCAGTAATCTTCGCCGCGATCATCGCCTGGATGGCACACTCCAGCCTGGCCACTGTATTACTCATAATTACTCTCGCGAGTACCGGGGTACTCGACATTACGGTTGCATTTGCGTTTGTACTGGGCGCCAATATAGGGGGTGCGATTCCGCCATTTATTGCCACCCTCGGAGCGAGCAGTATGGCACGACAACCACCGCTGGGGAATTTGATCTTCCGCGTCCTGGGCGTATTAATCGCACTGCCGATGGTAGGTATTATCGCCGACCTGACGACTCAATTTGACGTCAGTTACGCGCGTCAGATAGCCAATTTCCACATGATATTTAATATTGCCCTGGCATTGATGTTTCTACCCCTGATCGATCGCATGGCCGCCTTGACAATGCGAATTCTACCCGAAGAAGAAGAGGGTACAGACGAAACCGGGCCGATGCATCTTGACAAGTCGGCATTCCAGACCCCGCTGGTAGCGCTCGTCAATGCGGAACGCGAAGTGTTGCGTATGGGCGAAGTAGTCGAACGTATGTTTCGAAACACCTTTATCGCTTTGAAGAAAAACGATGTCGAGTTAGCCAAGAATACGCGCAAGATGGATCAGATCGCGAACCAGTTTTACGATGAAGTCAAACTATACCTGACCAATTTAAGCCGTGAATCGCTCGGCGATAAAGAGAGTAAGCGTTGTGCCGAAATCATGAGCTTTGCCACTAACCTGGAGCACATTGGCGATATTATTTCTGTCGATATGATCGACAATTTATTACGCAAAAAACTCGTTAGTCGTGCCAGGATGTCACTTCACGACCGCGAAGATATCAATAGCCTGTACCAACCGGTGCTACTCAGTTTTCATCTATCGCTCAGCGTTTTTACCTCTGGCGATATAGGCATGGCACGACAGCTACTGGCGAAAAAGTACAAGTTCATCAAGCTTGAAAAACAGGCCGTGGTTAACCACTTGATCAAGTTGCGTGAAGACGTCACTTACGATTCTCGTTTGAGTGCTATGCAACTCGATGTGATCCGTGACCTGAAACGCATCAATTCACATTTGACAGCCGTATCCTACCCGATACT
>CAZJEJ010000150.1:0-5436 GCA_964544945.1 uncultured Gammaproteobacteria bacterium
GACACGAACATAGCGGTCCAGGGGGCGCACCTATCGTCGTCACCAATGAATTTGTTGTACAGCCGGTAAAGGTTATTAATAGCGACAGTAAATAACCCGGTAACGCAGATCCCTGATCCCGGCGTAGTTGTGGTTGTGGTGGCCGAGGTCAAAATAGTCCGATATAAGCAATAGCGTAGAGTGGCTACTGCCTAGATAATGGCTTAGGGAGCAACTGAGAGAGGCGAATATTGTGTAAAATGAAGAAAGTGGCGTACAAGCCAATAAAACCAACTACTTAGAATAGCCTTCGATTATTACCGCATAATGGTTCAGGGCGCGGAGATTTAAATAAATGACCACCATTGTCTATAAAAATAACTTGATCGCTTATGAATCACTACTGACCCATAACGGCATCGTAACTGACGACGATTACGATAAACGAATAATCAGCAAAGGAGTTTCATTCTTTTTTACCGGCCCCGTACCAGATTACCAGGTATTTATATCCTTGTACGAGGGTGGCCCTGGCAAACCAGGCGCTTGGGCGTCGGCGATAATCTACGACCACGGTGAGCTATTCCGGGGGGGTCTCGATGAAGATGATTCTTTCTGGAAGGAGCCAATAGATCGTAAGAAATCACTCGCTCTCGGAAGTGGCAGGAGTTTCGCGCTGGGGGCTATAGATATGGGCGCCAGCGCTTACATGGCCGTTAAGATGGCGGTTAAAAGGGATTGCTATAGTGGCGGCAGAATCCGAACCTTTAAGGTGAGGTAGTGCGAAACAAAGTCACACTCGAGATACCGGATAAACTATTACCGCTACTTACGGTCCAGAAGCGGTTCAAGGTTGTCATTGGTGGGCGAGGATCGGCGAAGTCGGTAACGGTCGCCAAGATTATGGCATCGAAGGTCAGTAGCGAGAAATGCCGCGTCGTGGCTGGCCGCGAATATCAGAATACTATCGAGGATTCGGTTCATGAGGTTATAAAGGGCCAAATCGAGCTGTTGGGAATGCTTGGGTTCACGGCCACTGATAAGAAAATAAGGCATGCCGGCGGTGGCGACATCCTCTACCGGGGGTTCGCGCGCAATCCAGCTGGAATCAAGTCGCTCGAAAAGGCAAAGTACGCATGGATTGAAGAAGCGCAGACATTGTCAGCCGAGTCAATTCAGGAGCTCACCCCAACAATCCGCCTGGCCGGCGGCGAGATATGGTTCACCGCGAACCCAAAGAACTCCAAAGACCCGTTCAGCCAGCGGTTTATCAAACCCTTCGAGAAGGAATTGAAGGCGAAGGGCTACTACGAAGATGATCTACACCTGATTATTTTCATCAACTATGTCGACAACCCCTGGTTTAACGAAACGGAGTTGCCTGCGGAGCGCCAGTACGACTTCGAGCACAAGCCCAGAGCGCTCTACAATCACATCTGGTTAGGTGACTACAACGATACGGTCGACAACGCGATTATCCAGCCAGAATGGTTCGATGCGTGTGTCGACGCCCACGTAAAGCTGAATATCGACCCGAAAGGGATCGAGGTGGTGTGTCACGATCCTTCGGACCAGACCAACGAGGCAGGCAAGACCGACCCGAAGGGGTTGTGTTACCGGCACGGGATTTTAGTCAAGGAATGCATGGAGAAAACCATCAAAGGAATCAATGAGGGCGGTGATTGGGCTAGTGAGTATGTCAACGATCTTGCGACAGTCGACCAGTTTATTTGGGATGGCGACGGTATGGGTGTAGGGCTGCGGCGCCAATTCAACAAAGACTTCCTTGATAAGCGCATTATATTGGAAATGTTCAGGGGCAGTAATGGACCCGACAGGCCGGACGAAATATACGAGGCCGGCAAGGACCGCCAGCAAAAGACTAATAAGCAGGCATTTAAAAACAAGCGCGCGCAGTATTACTGGTACCTGCGTGACCGATGCTACAACACCTACCTGGCCGTGGTTAAAGGGCAATACATCAACCCGGCCGAGATTATCTCGTTTAGTTCGGATATCGAAGCGCTGCCACTATTACGCTCAGAGCTATGCACGGTCCCGCTTAAGCCAAACCCGCTGGGGTATATCCAGATATTATCCAAGGACGAAATGAAGAAGATGAAAATTGAGTCACCAAATATGGCCGATTGCGTTATGATGTCGTTTGCAGTCAGGCCGCCAGCAATGTTAACGCGGGCTCGGCGCGAGGTTACGAACTCAGAAGCGGAAGGGTGGACTTAAATGCCAAAGCTGGTGTCAAACGCAAGGGAGTTGGCCGACATGATCTCAAAAGATCACCTGGCCCAGTATGCCGATCCTGACAAAAAGCTACCCGAAGCTAATAAATATGGCGTGGTTGTCGGCTTTGATCAGATACATCGCCTAATATCATTCAGGGTTGTGACGCGAAACGACGAGGACGTGCGGTTCACCCTCAACATAAATGCTTTCGAAAAAGACCCGGCGCGAACCATGTTCGACATGCACAATGCGATTAAGGGTGGAATCGAGTCGCACCAGAAATTTAAACAGGAGCGCGACAGTATCATTATCAGGCCTAATGATACTGGGGATCTGGCGACAGCCGTTCGATCAACATTGCATTAACGAGAGGACTACAGGATGCCGCACCAAGCAGTCGCGATACCGGAAACTGGACCAGAGAAAGGCGGATACACGGCAAACAGGCGCTTTGTCGGCAACAAGGAGATAGAGTCGCGAAAAACCCTCGAACATCAAAACTTACTTGATCGCCAGAAACAAAACGGCGAATTTGTTAGCACCCTCACCCGCAGGATACGCGGCACCTGGGAGACCAACCGGGATTCAAAGCGCAATATCGAGGAACGACTACTCAACGATCTGAGATCGAGGCGTAATGAGTACGGCCCGGCACAGCTACGCAAGATACGCGAGCAGGGTGGCTCAGAAATATACATGGCAATCACGTCATCTAAGTGCCGGGGCGCAAAGTCGTGGATTAGAGACATTTTAATGCCTGCAGGCGACAAAGCCTGGGGCCTGACACCAACGCCAATACCAGAACTACCCAAGTCGGTCGAGAACATGATTCTTGAGCGCATCTCGCAGACCACCGAGCCCGGCGAAGATCAGGGCGTGGTTGCTGATAGAATGGGCAAGTTGCGCGATCTAGTCATAGCAGAGATACGCGCCGATGCCAAAAAGCGCGCAGAGCGCATGGAGATCAAGATCGAAGATCAATTGGTTGAGGCCAATTGGGATAGTGAGTTTATCGAGATTATCGATGATTTTGTGACCTTCCCGGCATGCATCGTTAAAGGCCCGATGAAATACCGACGCAAAGAGCTGAAATGGGGAACCATGGAGGATCAGTTTATACCGGTTGCCAAAGACGTGGTGCGGCAGGAATCGACGCGGGTAAGCCCGTTTGACATCTACCCGTCACCTATGAGCAGGGGCATCAACGACGGTGACCTGGTTGAGCATATCCGATTCAACCGGGGCGAGCTGTATTCACTGATTGGGGTACCAGGCTACGACGAGAAGCAGGTTCGCGCGGTCCTGAATACCTATGACCATGGTGGCCTAAAAGAATGGCTTTGGAACGACTACGAGCGCGCCACGCTTGAGAATAAACAATACTGGTGGAGAAATTCGAACGACAAGGACATCGACGCCCTTCACTATTGGGGGAATGCGCAAGGAAAGCACCTGATCGAATGGGGGATCCCTCGCAGCAAGATCGACGACCCGGACCGTGAATACCAAATCGACGCTATTTTGGTCGGTACTTTCGTTATCCGGGCGGTCATGAATAACGATCCGTTAGGGCGCCGGCCATATCACAAAGCCTGTTTCGACCCGGTACCTGGTGCCTTTTGGGGTAATTCCCTGCCAGAGCTGATCGAGGACAAGCAGCGAGTGTGTAATGCCGCAGCCAGGGCGACTGTCAACAACATGGCGATGGCGTCGGGTCCGATGATGGAGGTTTACTCAGATCGGCTCGCGCCAGATGAAAAGCTTGAGGTTAGACCCTGGCGCATATTCCAGACAATTCGAGGCGAGGGAGCAAACGCAGGAACGCAGGGTAATATCCGCTTCTTCCAGCCCAAGATGAACGCAAAGGAGCTGATGTTTATCTATAGTGAATTCGAGCAAAAAGCCGATGATGCCAGCATGATACCGCGCTACGCATACGGCAGCGGCGATCAATTGGGTGGCGCAGGCGCTACGGCTCGAGGCTTATCGATGCTAATGAACTCGGCCAGCAAGGGAATCAAGACCGCTATCGCGCAGCTTGATCTGAATGTGATCAGGCCGATGATCGAGCTGTACTACTTCGCAAACATGGTCGACCCCGAGTGCGACCCGAATACCAAGGGTGATGCCAAGATTAAGGCCAGGGGCGCCAATGCACTGCTGATCAGGGAACAAACCCAGGTCGAGCGCATCGAATTCCTTAATCTCACAAATAACGAGACCGATCAACAGATTATCGGTATCGATGAGCGCGCCGAGATTCTGCGCGAAACCGCGAGCGCCATGGATATGCCAAACCTGATACCGTCGACCGACGAATTCAAGGCTCGCCAGGCTGAAAAGCAGCAGCAGCAGCAGGAGGCTATGAAAAATCAGCCCGATCCAGACAAGGAGAAGATTCTTGCAGAGGACAGGCGGGTTCAGTCGAAGCTGATGTTCCAGGAGCAGGAAAACAAGAAGGACCGGGAAGCGGAAGCAAAACAGTCCGATAAAGAGCGCGCCTTTAAGGCAGCCGATACCCAGCGGCAGATTACCGCAGCCAGGACGCAGAAAAACCTTGAGCAGGAAAGAGCCGGCCGATCTATGGTTACCGACAAGGACGACCCAGACAGGCGTACCGCTCAAATATTATCGATGATGGAAAAACTGGAGGCAAAAATCGAGAAAATCCATGATTGCAAGGAAAGCGAGCGCATTAGAATGCCTGCCCAGCCCGCCCAACTACCAGCGCCGGCCATGCCACCGATTAACATTGATCTAAATATCGATGCCATTAATGGCAAAATCAAGAAAACGATTGACGTAACTGGCCGGGACGAAAATAATCGCACCAACAAACTTGAAGTAACCGAAGAACCAGTCCGTCAACCACAGGAGAAAACCCCATGAGTGCACATACTCAAGAAAAAACTGTAGGGCACCAGACCTGTAAGCTACCGCTTGCATTGCCATCCTACACAGTCGCCAATGCCCCGTTAGCAACAAGTTACGGAGCTGGTCACATCATCTACGTCAGTAATGGCGCAGCCGGTACACCAATCCTTGCCTTTAGCAATGGCACCGACTGGCTACGATCCGATACATTCGCAGCCATAGCCGCAGTTTAATGGTAATGGCCGGGTAGCCCTGGCCTTTCCCTTGCCGCGACCAATAGTCGCGCGGATTGAAACAGGAGATAAATACCATGAGCGGAAAAGAAGAATTTACGCCACTAAA
>CAZJEJ010000151.1:0-5434 GCA_964544945.1 uncultured Gammaproteobacteria bacterium
TCTTCGCCTAGACGTAATCCTTATACTTGTCGAGAAAACGAATCGGCGTGGACAGTGCGTCACGACGGAATGGGTCGCCCAGTTCACGCGTACACATGATTTCGACTATCGTGGTCTTGCCGTCGTTCATTTGCCTGTCGACTGCTTTTTTCAAAGCGGGCCCAACCTCATCGAGCTTGTCGACGGTAACCCCCTCTGCTCCCATGGCCCTGGCGATGCCCGACCAGCTCTCGCCCCCGAGCTCGTCTGCAACAAATCGGTGATTATAGAAATCAACCTGATTTTTCTTTTCGGCACCCCATTGGCGGTTGTGAAATACAACCGCGGTAACGGGAATATTGTGCCGAACACAGGTCATTGTCTCCATCATGCTCATGGCCCAGGCACCGTCACCGGCATATGAAATCGCGGGGCGTTCCGGCGCCGCGGCTTTGGCCCCTATCACTGTCGGCAGCGCGTAGCCACAATTGCCGAAGCTCATCGGTGCGAGGAAGCTTCGCGGCCGTTCGAAACGCAGATAACTGTTGGCCACCGAGTTGATGTTACCGATATCGGTGGACACCATGACATCTGCTGGCATGGCTTTTTCAAGCTCACGCAGCACCTGGCGTGGATGTAGCCAGTTACCTTCTTCGCCCCTTTGTTCCTCGATCATGTCGAGGCTATATCCATCTGTTTCATGAATCCAGTTGTCGAGTTCTTCTTCCCAGTTAGCTTTTTCGGCGTTAATTTCCTTTGCACGCGCGTCTTTCGATGCGTCGCAAGCCAGTGATTGGCCATCGATGCGGCCCAGTAATGCCACAGCGCTGGCTTTGGCGTCGCCACAAATACCGACCGAGATTTTCTTCACCAGACCCAGCATTTTATTATCCGCGTCGACCTGTATGATTTTTGCATCTTTGGGCCAGTAATCCATGCCGTATTGCGCAAGCGTTCCGAAGGGTCCGAGCCGGGTACCGAGTGCGAGTACGACGTCAGCCCTGGAAATCAGCTTCATTGCTGCTTTCGATCCCTGGTATCCCAAAGGACCACACCACAACGGGTGGCTCCCCGGGAACGAGTCATTATGCAGGTAGCTATTAACCACGGGCGCCCCAAGGCGTTCGGCCAGGGCTTTACACTCGTCGACTGCATCGGCCATCACCACGCCGCCCCCGGAAACGATCACCGGGAATTTGGCTTGCGCCAGCAGCCTGGCTGCTTCATTCAGGCTCGCATCACCACCCGCGCCACGGTCGAGGCGTTGAGGTTTTGGAATTTCGACGTCGATTTCTCCATAAAAGTAGTCGCGAGGAATATTTAACTGGGTCGGGCCCATTTCAGACATGGCGCGGTCGAAACAGCGCGCGGTATATTCAGCCATACGATTTGGGTTGTTCACATGCCCCTGGTACTTGGTGAATTCCTGGAACATCGGTAGCTGGTTGGCTTCCTGGAAGCCGCCCAGGCCCATACCCATGGTGCCTGTTTCTGGCGTAATCACTACCACCGGGGAGTGTGCCCAATAGGCTGCGGCAATCGCGGTAACACAGTTACTGATACCGGGGCCATTTTGCCCGATGACCACCCCATGGCGACCGCTGACACGCGAGTAGCCATCGGCCATATGCGCGCCGCCCTGTTCGTGCACGACCGGAATCAAACGAATTCCGGCTGGTGCAAAGATATCCATCGCATCCATGAATGCCGATCCCATGATGCCAAACATATCGGTGACATTGTTGGCGACCATGGTTTCTACAAAGGCCTCACTGGGCGTCATTTTCATATCAGTTTCCTCTCGTTTTACCTGTGGATTTCTAGAATAGTACGTGTTGCGAGATACCGGGGCCATCAAGCCGTAACTCGTTACCCTCACGATTGCCGACTAACATAGGGGAGTAAAGATTTTCCGGTAGTACCAAATATGGGTTTTTAATAATACCAACAAGATATTAAGCAACCGAATTATTACCTATAGGTTGCCTCAAAAAATAGTGATTTTTCCGTGACAGGCTTTTGCTCCTGCAAAGCCTGCATACATACCATCCATGGCAATAAGAGCAAGGAAGCACCGCGCGGAGAACCGCAGTGTATATAAAATACATGAGGATTCGAGCACGGAGCTGACGCAGCCATCGCGGAAAAAGTGCATTTTTCGAGGTGCCCTAAAGCATTTTATGGATCAGATCGGCAAGCTTCTTAATTCCCGGCTTTATCCGGTTGGCTGCAATCGACGAATAACCCAGACGGAAGAAGTTTTGTGGTGGGTCTGGTTGCAGGAAGCAGATGTCGCCCGATTCAATCAGGATACTGGCTTCACGGGCGCGTTTTTGTAATTCACGCGTGTCGAGCTGTCGCGGTCCCTCGACCCAGTAAGAGGTTCCGCCAAACGAGGGGATACGGGTCGATTCGGGCAGGTATTGATTGAGTGCATCGCCCATTACCTGCCAGCGTTTCTGATAGGTCTGGCTTAACCGATGGATCAGTGAATCGTGGTGTCCCATGGATAAAAATAGCGCCACCAGCCGTTGATTGTTGGCTGGAGGGTGACGTACCATCAGGCGTCTTAGCGCCCGAGCTTCGTCTATCAATTCACGTGGTCCCACCATGTAGCCCAGGCGCAATCCGGGCGCCAGGGTTTTCGACAAACTACCGACATAAATCACGCGATCACTACTATCCAGGCTCTTTAGTGCAGGCGTCGGGTCGCCTATAAAATTAATCTCGCTTTCATAATCATCTTCGATAATCAGAAAATCCTGTTGCTCTGCATCGCGCAATAGTCGTTCGCGTCGCTCGATTGGCATGGTAACCGTGGTCGGGGACTGGTGACTCGGGGTGACGTAAATAAAATCGCAGCGATTCATATCTTTGCCCGGGACCACGCCGCTTTCATCGACTTTGAGTGGCACAACCTTTGGTGACTTGAGCGAGAAAATATTGCGCGCATCGGCGTAACCGGGATTTTCGATACCGATACGACTCTCTTTGTTAACTAGCAGGTCCGCCAGAATATAAAGAGCCTGTTGCGCGCCCATGGTGATGAGGATTTCGTTGCGCGAGACCCATACCCCCCGGCGCGGTAGAATGCGTGCCTGGATTTGTTCGATCAGCAGGGGATCATCGGCATCGATTCGATCGGGCGTCACGTCCTCGATATCGCTGACACTAAGAGCCTGCCGACAGCAATCACGCCAGTCTGAGACGGGAAACAGCGACGGATCGATTTGACCAAACAGGAATGGGTAGGTGTATTTTTTCCAGTCGACAGGTTTGACGATACTGCGCTGTTGCGATGGGCGAAATTTGATATGCCGATCCCAGTCGGGTTGCGAGCGGGCGTCCTTTTTTGCCGTAGACTCAATTTTTACTCGCCCGTTCAGGATGGTCTTGTCGATGTAGTATCCGCTACGCTCGCGCGACAGCAGGTAACCCTCATCGATCAGCCGCTGGTAGGCCAGTACTACGGTGTTACGGGCTATGCCCAGATGCTGTGCCAATTCACGCGAAGAGGGTAGCGGTGTCTCTAGCGGCAATTTGCCGTCCAGGATTGCGCTCACTATTGTCTCGCGCAACTGTCGCTGATAACTGACTTTGCGCTCGCTCGAGATGTTGAACAGGCGGTGCCACATCACCTGGCCTTGATGGTTATGGTTTGTCTTTACTCTCAATATTACAGGCGCTCAATCGTATTGGTATCATCAATAGGTGCTATCTGGCTCTATTGTATATTGATAAAATCATTTTAGCTTGCTTTTAGATTTCCTTTTTACCGCTGCCCGATGAAACCGGTACCGTATACTGGCGCTACTGTGATGGCTAATTAGTACTACTAATATAGAAATACCCTGGAGAATTTGATGAAACCGAATGAATTTAACGAAATAGTAAGTCACGATAAGAGCCATGTCTGGCATCACTTAAGCCAGCATAAACCATTGCAGACGACCGATCCGATGGTCATAGTCGAGGGTAAGGGAATGCGCGTCAAGGATATCAACGGGCGCGAGTATCTGGATGCTGTATCGGGTGGCGTATGGACTGTAAACGTGGGTTACGGGCGAGAGAGTATTGCGAACGCGGTACGCGACCAACTGGTTAAAATGTGCTACTTCGCCAATTCTGCGGGAAATATTCCAGGCGCTGAATTTGCCAATAAGCTGATAGAAAAAATGCCAGGCCTGAGCAGGGTCTATTACTCGAACTCCGGGTCCGAAGCCAACGAAAAGGGCTACAAACTGGTGCGCCAGTTGGCGAGCCTGAAAAACAACGGCAAGAAACACAAAATTATTTACCGTGACCGTGATTATCATGGCACCACAATTACCGTACTAAGCTCCTGTGGACAGGCTGAGCGCAAAAACCAGTACGGACCATTTACCCCTGGCTTTGTCGAGATGCCGCATTGCCTGGCCTACCGGTCAGCCAATGGTGACGATCCGGATTTTGGCGTACAGAATGCAAAAGAGCTGGAAAAGATCATTCTGCGCGAAGACCCGGATACAGTCGGTTCGGTCTGCCTTGAGCCGATTACGGCGGGTGGCGGTGTGATTGTGCCGCCCGAGGGTTATTTTGAAACGATTCAGGAGATTTGTAAGAAATACGGGGTTTTATTGCATATAGACGAAGTCGTTTGCGGAATGGGGCGTACCGGCAAATGGTTTGGTTACCAGCACTTTGGCGTCAAACCCGACATCGTGACGATGGCGAAAGGGGTTGCTAGCGGGTATGCCGCTATTTCCGTCACCGTCACGACTGAAGATTTATTTAATGAGTTTCTCGCCG
Source organism: uncultured Gammaproteobacteria bacterium (assembly GCA_964544945.1). Lineage (GTDB taxonomy): Bacteria > Pseudomonadota > Gammaproteobacteria. The sequence continues at coordinate 4,768 of CAZJEJ010000151.1, forward strand.
AACCGAGCGAAAAAATGCATTACTTCCGTGACATTAGCACCTTTGGTGGTTGTGCCGGTGGTCCAGCCGCGGCACTCGAAAGCATGCGTATCATCGAGCAGGAAAACCTGCTGGATAATGTCAACCAGATGGGGGATTACCTGTTGGATCAGCTGTTCGAGCTACAGCAAAAGCACGCGATCATCGGTGACGTACGCGGCAAGGGCCTGTTCGTTGGTGCCGAGTTGGTCAAAGACCGTGATACGCGTGAACCAGTCGACGAATCGGTTGCGGCAACGGTGGCAGCGGACTGCCTGAAACAGGGCGTTATGATTGGAAGAACCAACCGTAGCGTGCCGCAGTTCAATAATACCCTGTGCCTGAGCCCGGCACTGATTTGCACTAAAGACGATATTGATCAAATTATCTCATCGATCGATGTCGCGCTCGGTAATCTCCCTGACTAGTGAGTCATAGTTCAGAGGCTCACTGAAAGAACCGCAAAAAAACTACTGAGGTATATCGTGGAAAGAGAAGCAATGAATTTTGATGTGGTTATCATCGGGGCCGGTCCTTCTGGGCTGACCACGGGTATCCGCCTCGCACAACTGGCGCAGCAACAGGAGCGCGAATTGACCATTTGCATTCTCGAGAAAGGTTCCGAGGTAGGCGCGCATATTTTGTCCGG
>CAZJEJ010000152.1:0-3220 GCA_964544945.1 uncultured Gammaproteobacteria bacterium
CTGGGGATGTTCGAGACGTTCTCGCTCTTCATCCGTTATCGCATAACCCGCGATATCCAGCATCACTGGTCCCAGGCTCACGAGTATCGCTCCAGTAAAACCACCGCGTATACCGCTATTCCTTGCTGGCGCCCAACAAAACCCAGACCCTCGGTAGTGGTTGCCTTGATATTCAGCACTGTAGAGTCAACCACGAGATCTTTAGCGAGATTATTTTTCATGGTCTGAAGGTACGATGCCATGGTCGGCGCCTGCGCCACAATGGTCACGTCGGCATTACCGAGCCGCCACGAGCCAGCATCCATCAACGATTTTACATGACGCAAAAACTCCCGGCTATTCCGGTTTAAATTGGCCATGTCCCTGTCTGGGAAATGGGTGCCTATATCTCCCTGTCCGAGGGCACCCAATAGAGCGTCACACAGGGCATGAATGAGTACATCACCGTCCGAGTGGGCAATGATCGAAAATTCGCAGGGAATATTGACCCCGCCCAGTATCAGCCCCTCTCCGGGGCCCAACGCATGAACGTCATACCCATGCCCAATTTTAATATCTGTCATCCTGGCGTCGCTATTACTCTTTCAACATCATCATTATTACAGCGATGGAGGCTACGATTGTATGCGTTGTGAAATCATTAAGGAACCTTTGATTAATTCTGAGGCATTCAGATGCGCCGTTAAAACGAGTCAGGTCAAGGCGTAAATCGCGCCTAAGTCCCCAACCAGTCGCATCGTTCGTATGGCCAGCTTTAGTCTCCCCGTGTGTAAAATTTGCGACGAAGAACTGGAGGCTCCGGCGCTCCGTCATTTTAACAGGTGGCTGTTGATTCATAAATTGATCGGCAGATTCTCAATAGCGGCTCAACGCATGCACATTGATCAGCATCGCGCTAAACAATAACAGCGCTCCCGCCTGGTGCATCGCGCCCAGCGATACTGGAACCTGCAACAGCAGGGTTGCGATTCCAAGTGTCACCTGGACGATCACCATTATGCCAATCAAATTCCAGCTGCTTTTGACAGGAGCATCGTAATGTAATCTGCGCCCCTGAAAAAACCAGGCGAGCAGTACTATACCGGTCACGATAGCGAGCAAGCGATGAGAAAATTGCACCGTTACGCTGTTTTCAAATAAATTGAGATACCAGGGATACAACGCAGAGACACCCTCGGGTACCCATTGGCCACCCATAAGTGGAAAGGTATTAAATATAAACCCAGCCTTAAGACCGGCGACAAACCCGCCCGAAATTATCGTGATCAACACCAGCGAAATCAGGGCCAGCGACCCGATTCGCCATCGGCTTAAATTGGACCGCCGCAGTGGCAGGTATGCCTGTCGATCGCGTAAATCCAGTATTACCCAGAGAATAAAGCCGTAGATTAAGATCGCGCTGAGCAAGTGAGCCGTGAGCCGATACTGACTCACGTGCGGATTATCGACCAGGCCACTCTTGACCATGTACCAGCCCAGCAACCCCTGTAGTCCACCGAGTGCAAACATCAGGATTAGTTTGGGAGTCAACCCGGGTTTTATACTATTACGCCACCAGAAATATAAAAAGGGTATCAGGAAAACCAGGCCAATTAACCGACCCAGAATACGGTGAGTATACTCAAACCAGAAGATGGATTTGAATTCATCGACCCCCATATCACGGTTGATTTTCTGATACTCTGGCGACTGTTGGTAATTTTCGAATTCTTCATTCCACTGCATGGTATCGAGAGGCGGTAGTATTCCGTGGATGGGTTTCCAGTTCACCATCGATAGACCCGACCCAGTCAATCGGGTTACGCCACCGAGGATCACCATAAAAAAAATAAGTACCAGGCAGAGTATTAGCCAGCGCGAAATCGCCTGGTCTTGTTCGCTTATTAATTCAGACATCGGTTAAATAGACTATGGATGGGTCACGGTTTGGCTGATTCGGGATTGATATTGCCTGCAACTTCAAGGAATCGCGCCGGGTTTGATCGGCCACTTGCAAATTCGTCGAGCTTGCCATCCATGGTAACGGCCAGTTCACTTAACCGATCAGAAGTTGGCGGGTGAGTTTTCAACATCACGGCGAGCGCTTCCTCATCGGGATTGATACTGTCTATGGTGGTTAAAACATCGAGTAAAGCAAACGGATCGTAGCCAGAACGAGCCGCCAGAACCACGCCTTTTACATCGGCATCGTACTCCAGGCTTCGATCGAGTCCGGTGGCGTATAACTGCACGCCCACGTTAACCAGTTTTTCCAGTCGCTTTCGATCTTTCTCATCATCGACTACCAACCTGGCGCCCATGTTGGTCCAAAAATCCCGTTTCATGGTTTTCTGCAGGGCCTTAAGATGATGTTTCTTCACTACATGGCTGATTTCATGCGCCAGCACGCCCGCTAGTTGCGCCTCGTTTTCGAGTAGAGTAAACAACCCCAGTGTTATCACGATATATCCTCCAGGGGCGGCAAAAGCGTTTATTCCAGCTGAGTCGATGACACCAAAACGCCAGGGTAAATCCTTGCGCGTCGATTGCGATGCAACCCAGAAGCCAACATCGTTAACATAGCGTTGCAATTCGGGGTCATCTACCAGTGGCGCAGCACCCAGCAAGCCGGAAATCAAGTTTCCACCTATCTGAATTTCTTCTTCGATCGATACCTTGCCTCGGATTTTTTTGATGCTGTCGGTGAGCTTCTTAAAATCTCCCAGATCAAAAGAAAAGGCCTGAGTGACAACTGGCCAGGTCAAGGCCAGGCAACAAATCATTAATGGAAAAATACGTGGGATCGGCTTCACTATTTCGCCTTTTCCCTGAAATGAACGACGCTTCGAGCAAGCAACTGTCCTTCTTTGGTAAACCCGGGCATACGAGTAGAATTACTCGCAAACTGCTGCATTTTATTCAATTCTTCCAGGTTTGGCTTAGCCCCCCTGATTTCTTCCTCGCTCAGTCCTCTTACCCCTATAGTCGCCGTTCTTGCGCTACCGCTGCTATTATTGCTACTTCCGAAGAAACTGCTCGCCATGCGAGAGAACGAAGCGAGTCCAGATAATAATCCACGCGAGTCGGGCTCGGTCTTGATTTCGGGTTTGAATCCCGAATAAACCGTTCGGACCTGGTAGCTACGAACCCAGCCAATGATCGACTTCTGTTCGGAAAATATCTGCTTCCACCCCCCTTTGCGTTCAAACACCTCGACTTTGGAACCGGCTTCGATTCGACC
>CAZJEJ010000152.1:3320-5415 GCA_964544945.1 uncultured Gammaproteobacteria bacterium
GAAATAAGTTGGCTGTAGTAAACCACAGGCATGTTAAAGTTGCTACCAAATTTTTTATTAATTTCTTCCTGATAAATTTCAACATTAACCTGGCAGAGAGGGCAGGGGGTGGCGATCATGTCTGCACCATGGTCATAAGCGGCCTCGATAATGCCATGAATCATTTCCTGTGATTTCTCTGGTTCGGAAAAAGCCAGCGCACCACCACAGCACTGTACCTTTTTCTCATATTTTTCGATCGATTCGCCACCGAGATTTTCTACCAGTTTGTCCAGGTACAGGGGATTTTCGAACGATTCCCCATCGATGCCAAAGGGACGGTTGGTCTGACAACCGACGTATCCGGCAATCTTGATCCCTTCCAACGGTTTCTTGACGCCCTGTTTAATCGTGTCGTAGCCGATATCCTCGATCAGTACTTCGGCCATGTGGCGAATCGGCGTCTTGTTGGTCATCTTTAGCTGGGCTTCCGCAAGAGCTCGATTGGCATCGGCCATGAATCCCGGATCGTCTCTGAAGCGCTCCGATGCTTCCTTGGTCGCCAGCCAGCACGCCGCACAGGTTGCGACGATATCCTGACCTGGATTGTGCTGCTCGGACAGGGCGATATTTCGAGCCGTCAAAGTCATACGAGGCAATACACCACCACTGCCGTAACCAATCGAGGCAGAACAGCAATTCCAGTCCGGTATTTGATTCAGTTTGATGTCCAGTTCTTCGCACATCGTATCCACCGAACGCATCATGTTGGATGAAGATGCACCGGTTTGAGAAGAGCAACCAGGGTAATAAGAATACTCGTATTTGGCCATTGGACTAATCCTGCTCTGTCTTGATCGAAATTTTCGATGTTTCTATTTCTTCGGCTTTTGCGAGAATTTTTTGCAATCCACTAATGTCCTTGATGCCGTGCCCTCCCCCCATCAATTCCATCGGTGCCACACGTTTGGTTTTGAACATTCGCATACCCAGCTTTTGCTTCTTGAATGTCTCTTTAACACCCATGGCAAACCCATCCTTAAAATACAGGGACAACCCAAGTTTGAGTTCGTTAACCCTGCCTTTATTTTTCATATTATTCCAGAAAATTTCGGCAAATTTAGCAGTCGGTTGATTCTTTGGTTCCAGTCCCAGACGTTTCGCATAGGTCGCGAGTCCGTGCATGATGTGAGTGATTGGTAATTCGCGGGGGCAGCGAACCACGCAGTTATAGCACGAGGTACACATCCACATCGACGCGGAAGTTAATACCGCTTCGCGCTTCCCGGCACGAATCATCATAAACAGTTCCTGCGGAGGATGCTCCCAGGCGTTACCCAGCGGACAGGAACCCGAACAGACGCCGCATTGCATACACATCTTGACCCAGTCGCCGCCTTCCACATTGGCTTCGACTTCCTTGAGAAAGCTATTGCGATAATTTTCTACCATGCTGGTATTTAACGGATTCACAATGCAATCTCCAGGTAAAAAATAGGCATTAAAACTTGAATGGGCTCATACCGATCTTTTCGATTGTATCGGCCATATCGTTGATCAGTTGCGGCGCACGATGGATATCGGTGATTGCGACTTCATATGTCATCACACGCTCTGCTTCGAGACTCAGGGTTTCCAGGGTGTCGGATATCTTGCTCATGCGTTCATGCGCTAGCTCCGAACCTTTAACGAAGTGGCACTGGTAATCGTCACCCTTTTGACAACCCATTAAAACTACACCGTCGTAACCGCTATTGAGTGCATCTGTAATCCAGATAGTATTCACCGAGCCAAGACACCGGACCGGTACAACGCGGGCGAAAGCACTGTGGTTAATACCATTTTGCGCGGCCATATCGAGCGCTGGATACGCGTCATTTTCGCAGGCGAGTACCAGAATACGTGGTTTTTCATCGAATTCGTCGGGAATTTCGACATTTTTAATTTGCTGGCCGACGGTATCCACCGAATAGTTGTCAAACGAAATTACTCGCACGGGGCAAGCCCCCATGCAGACGCCGCAACGGCGGCAGCGAGATTCATTAAACACGGGGTAACGTTTTTCGTCTTCGTTGATCGCTCCAAATGGGCATTCCACCGTGCAACGCTTGCATTG
>CAZJEJ010000153.1:0-5389 GCA_964544945.1 uncultured Gammaproteobacteria bacterium
CTTCGCCTGGTTAATAAAATCATCGATCGAGACGGTTTCTGAAAGATGCCAGTTAAGCGCGCTCAAACTTTTCTGATAATTGGCGGATGAGCTGAAATCGTCGAACAGCAACTGGATAGCCGGATTTTGTATGATGCTTAATATGGCGAATGGACTGCTGATGAAGATAGCAAGCAGGGCGCTCCTGCTCTTCTGTAAGTGAGTGACACTGACAAGGTATAACCAGATCGTAAACGGGATAAACAGCAGGTACCAGCCGATGTTGAACAGGTAAACGGGCAGGCTGGACGAAAACAGATATACCAGTTCGCCCACCAGGGGGAAAAGCAGGCGATGAAGTAGAAACACCAGGCTAACCGTGACCGTCACGGGGATGATCTCCCAGCGGTTCACCAGCAAGCGTTCAAGAATCGATAATACGAGTACAAACCCGGCGATACTCACCGCCGTTCCCCTGAGAACATAATTGAGTAGATCGTCCCATTTGAGATTGCTGAAAGAGTTTAGATAAAACTCAAAGCTACTGACTAAAAGACTTAGTGTTACCAGCAAAACTGCCCAGAGGGTGTGTCTGAAAATATAGCTCGTACCACCATTGCCGGTGAGCGATCTGGTTTCTGGTACCTGTTGGCTACGCGACAAAATACGCGCTGAAATTCGTCCAAGCCTGAGATTGATCGGCAGGATCGTGGTAGTACGTGATGCCTCTATTTTTCCATTGAATCGTGCCGGGTTAACATCGGCGAGATTGCGTACCTCGACGAAACCTTTATCGTCACGGGTAATGGTTAGATGATGGGGTGCCACGGTCGAATCAGACAGGATGATATCGTTATCCAGCGCACGTCCGATACGGGTTTCGGTCTGGTCGAGCACGTAGTAATGGTGTAAGCCCGGGCTGAGAATTTCGAGTATCAGGGGTTCCAAGCGACATTCTCCATAAAACGCTTTAACAATGGTAATGTGGATTTATAATCCACCCCCGTCATGATAAAAGTAATAAAAAACCCCTGTTTTTTTTGACCGGTCAGGGCTGCGGTGAACAGTACATCGCTAAGGCCGTTGTATTCAACATATTCACGCCGGCACAGGTTGGTTTTAAATTCCTGCCCCGAGATATCGACAAACCAGGTGTCACAGTTGAAATTACTCACCATATCTTCATTGAGACGTGAATCGATTTGGTCCTTGTTGAGTTTTTCGTACAGGTTGTGAAATCGCAGGCTATTCATCTGCTCTGATTCGAGCCAGAAATATTCATAGGAGAGTTTGCCGACAAACTTGTTCGCACTGTCGAGATAGACCTGGTTCTTATTCGCGCACCGAATCTGAAATCTTTTGTAGAGAGCGGCCGCGTTTAACCTGGTGCTATTGTCCCAGCAGCGAATGGTTGGGGAAATAATCCCTGGCAGCGAGAGATTACGCAGCTTAATGGCGGGCCAATCGTTTTCGAGTATCTGCCCGATATAGGCTTTTTCGTATTTGATTAATTGCTCGGCAACCTCAGCCTTCAAATCCTGGCCGTTATTGAATGAGCTTGTTTTCGAGAGCTCAAGCAAATCGTTGAGGTACCTGGAAGGAACGATAAAGCTGATATCGTTGCGCGCGGTGGCGACATTGATACCGATAACCTCGCCGTTTTCGTTAAAAGTCGGACCCCCGCTCATACCAGGGTTGAGGCTGCCCGAAAACAGGATGCGACTGTCATCGGTCTGATTAAGGATACCACCATTGGTACCGACCGAAATGTTGAGGCCAAGATCAAGCGGATTACCCATGGCGAAAATCGGTGCGCCGCTGGGTGGCAGGTCGCTGGTGGTGGTCGCCTCACCCAAGATTTGCTCGCTACTCAGCAGCGCCAGATCGTGTGCTATGTCGAGAGCGACTAACTTAAGTTCCCCTTCGCGACCATTTTCTGCCAGGTAGGTAATATAGAAAAGGTCTGGCTCAAGAATAACTCGGCTGATGACGTGATAATTGGTCGCGACCTGTCGACCATTACCGATGATAAAACCGGAACCGATACTGGATTTTTTGCCGGTTTCTCGATTGAGCACTCGAATCTGGAATACCCTGCCTTCGTTCATCTGATAGATTGTTTTTGATTCGAGTGCGTATGCGACCTGGAAAGTTAATCCCAGCAGCATAATCAGACAGATGCCGTATAATTGCTTCATAGGTAGGAAGTTCTGGCTTACTTGACGCGCATACCGGGCGTGGCCCCGTCGTCCGGATTAAGAATGTAGATTTCGGCATCACCAGAGCCTGCCGCTAGCACCATGCCCTCCGATACGCCAAAGCGCATTTTTCTCGGCGCCAGATTGGCGACCATGACGGTGAGCTTACCCTCCAGTTGCTCGGGGGTATAGGCTGCGCTTATGCCCGCGAATACGTTACGCGTTTCGATGCCGATATCCAGGGTTAGCTGTAGCAGTTTATTCGATTTTTCCACGCGTCTGGCTTCGACAATACGTGCAACGCGCAGGTCGAGTTTGGCGAAGTCATCGTAGGCGATTTCACTATCGACGGGCTCGATCGAGGGATTGTGCGATGACTTCTTAAGATTTTGCTCCTTGATCAAGTCTTCCTTGCTGGCTTCGATCATGCGCTCGATAAAGACTTTTTCGACACGAGTCATCAAAGGTTTGAAACGATTAATCGGGTGATCGAGCAGATTGTTTTCCAGGTCGGCCCACATCAAAGCATCGACATTGAGAAATTCTTCTGCTGCGGCTGCGAGCCTCGGCAATACCGGTTTCAATAGAATTACCAGTTGACGAAAACAGTTTATACCAATGGTACAAACATCCTGCACCTCAGTGTGGCGAGCCTCGTCCTTGATCGCGACCCAGGGCTGCTTTTCATCGATGTACTGGTTTGCCTTGTCCGCCAGCGCCATGATGTCGCGCATCGCACGTGAAAACTCGCGGTTTTCGTAGGCCGTGACGATGTCCTCTGCTACGGCGATACAACGCTGACTCAGGCTATCGTCACTGATGCTGCTGGCGAGGCGACCATCGAAACGTTTATTGATAAAGCCCGCGCAACGACTCGCGATATTAACCAGCTTGCCGACCAGGTCCGAATTCACTCGGGCAGTGAAGTCTTCGAGATTGAGATCGATATCGTCGATGCCCGGCCCAAGCTTGGCGGCAAAATAGTAGCGTAGGTATTCCGGGTTCAAGTGTTCGAGATAGGTGCGCGCCATGATGAATGTGCCGCGCGACTTGGACATCTTTTGCCCATCGACGGTCAAAAATCCGTGGCAATAAACAGCGCTCGGTTTTCTGAAGCCGGCACCGTGCAGCATTGCAGGCCAGAACAGGGTATGAAAGCGTGCGATATCTTTGCCGATAAAATGGTATAGCTCGGCCTTGCTATCGACCTTCCAGTAATCGTCGAAATTGGTGCCATTACGATTGCACCAGTTTTTGAAGCTCGCCATGTAACCAATCGGTGCATCGAGCCAGACATAAAAATACTTGCCCGGTGCGTCGGGAATTTCAAATCCCCAGTAGGGCGCATTGCGGGAAATATCCCAGTCTTTTAAGCCTTCTTCCAGCCATTCGTCCATTTTATTGGCGATTTCCTTTTGAATATGCCCTGAGCGGGTCCAGGTTTTGAGCATCTCTTCATAGTCGGCAAGCTTGAAAAAATACTGTTCTGAATCCTTTTCTACCGGGGTTTCTCCGGTGACGACGGAAATCGGGTTTTTTAACTCGGTAGGCGCATAGGTCGCGCCGCACACTTCGCAATTGTCGCCATATTGATCCCCTGCGCCGCAGTTCGGGCATTCGCCCCTGATAAAGCGATCGGGCAGGAACATTTCCGCTTTCGGGTCATAAGCCTGGGAAATAACCTGGGTGCGAATATGCCCGGCAGACTTGAGTTGCTGGTAAATGTACTCGGCGTAATAGCGATTTTCTTCCGAATGCGTGCTGTAATAATTGTCGAATTCGATTACGAAGTCGGCGAAATCCGCCTCGTGCTCGATCTTCATACGCTCGATTAATACTTCAGGTGTAACGCCCTCGGCCTGGGCGCGAAGCATGATTGGGGTGCCGTGGGCATCGTCGGCGCAAACATAAGTACATTCGTGCCCGCGTAACTTTTGAAAGCGCACCCAGATATCGGTCTGGATATATTCCAGCAAATGGCCGATATGAATCGGGCCGTTAGCGTAGGGCAGGGCACTGGTAACGACAATTCGACGGGACTGGGGACTCATAAATTCGTTATGCCTGGTCAAAGCTGTGTATATTAGGTGCTGCGTCTCAGGCTGTATAGAGTGGTGCTCGAACATTCGTATAAAAACTATGTGATATTTTGTGAATGCCTCAGGTAAAATGCACGCCTTCCGATTGAACAAACAGCGATTAGATAAAAACATGTCAGTGAACAAAGCAAATATAGAGAGCGCGCTCGGCGAAGTCAGAGACGAAAATATGGGGGCCGACCTGGTGAGTGCCGGTCTGGTCAAGGATATCAAAATCGAGTCTGAACGAGTGAGCGTAAGCCTGGAGCTGGGTTATCCCGCTGCCGGTTATTTTGACGAGCTGAAAAAACTGGTTCGAGAGAAACTCTCAGGCCTCGACGGGGTCGGAAAAGTCGAGGTTAAGGTGTCGAGTCAGATTAAGTCGCACGCGGTACAGCAAAACCTCAAACCCTTAAAGGGAATTAAAAACATTATTGCCATCGCTTCAGGAAAAGGAGGCGTCGGCAAGTCCACTACGGCGGTGAATCTGGCCCTGGCATTGCAGAGCGACGGCGCCTCGGTTGGTATCCTGGATGCAGACATTTATGGCCCGAGTATCCCGCGCATGCTCGGTTGCAAGGGTCAACCGGATTCGACCGACGGCAAGAGCCTGGAGCCGATGATTGGTCATGGCATTCAGTCGATGTCGATCGGCTACCTGGTCGAAGAAGATACACCGATGATCTGGCGTGGACCGATGGTCACCCAGGCGCTGGAACAGTTGCTCAACGACACCAACTGGAAAGAATTGGACTATATGGTAGTCGACCTGCCGCCCGGGACTGGCGATACACAGTTGACGTTGGCTCAAAAAATTCCAGTCAGTGGCGCTGTCATTGTCACTACACCGCAGGATATCGCCCTGCTCGATGCCCGCAAGGGATTAAAGATGTTTGAAAAGGTCGAAGTGCCCGTACTCGGCGTGGTGGAGAACATGAGTATCCATATCTGTACCCAGTGTGGGCACAGTGAACATATATTCGGTGAAGGCGGCGGCGCCCGTATGGCCGGGCAACACGGTGTCGATTTTCTCGGTGCGTTACCGCTTGATATCCGTATCCGCGAACAGGCCGACAGCGGCAACCCGACCGTGGCGGCGATGCAGGATAGTCAGATCAGTGAGATTTATCGTGT
>CAZJEJ010000154.1:0-5241 GCA_964544945.1 uncultured Gammaproteobacteria bacterium
ACCACGTCTTCAGCACTATACCCGCGCTTTACACCGCCCCATCGAGGGTTTTTCAGCCACTCTTTTTCCAGCGCGGCAACTTGTACTTCTCTCGTCATAGTTTTATATCTCTCAATCTGGAAACCAGGCCCGGTAGTTAGCGTCAACATGGAGTCGACCGCGCATAACTATATGTGAACATCAACCATTTACAAGGTTAAATATTTCAATTCTGTCTATTGATATAACCAATTATTAATAAACAGTACCGACTGACAGGAAATTAGCAAAAATTAACGGTAAAACTCATGTTTTACTCGGGTCAGTGACCATTGTCTCCGATATTCCCTGCCTCGTTTGCATTTGGCCGGCTTAATAATCCACTCAAACGCCCCTGAAGTCCATCAGCCGTTGACATACATCATATGATTATTTAATAATTAAATAATTGAATAATTAGATGAATAGTATTGGCCTGGGCAATAGTAATTCTCAAGAGGTTTGAAACGTGGCAAATAGTTACTACAAACAAAACTACCTGAAAAAACTTCGTGCTTTTTGCCAGACGGCGAAACTGGGCAATATGACCAAGGCGGCCAACTCCCTGTTTGCTAGCCAACCTACCATTTCCCTGCAAATACATGCACTCGAAGAGGAATTGGATACTATCCTGTTCGATCGTTGCGGGCCCAAGCTGAAACTGACCACGGAAGGTAGCATTCTCTACAAATTATGCCTCCCTCATGTGCAGGGTATCGATCGCCTCAAGGAAAGCTTCGACGCACATTGTGGCAACCTGACTTCGGGTGAGTTAAACATAGCCGCTGGTGAATCGACCATCCTGTATATCCTGCCAAAGCCAGTTCGCCTGTTTTCCGAACAGTTTCCGGGAATCAAATTGCGTCTCGCTAATGAGACTGGGCGCGATGGCATGGAGTTACTGCGTAATGATCAGGTCGATTTTGCCGTCGGATCAATGCTCGAAGTCCCCGAGGATCTGGATTATGACCCGATTGTGACCTATAGCCCGGTTGTCATTACTCCTCTAGACCATCCGTTAGGGAGGTTAGAGGAAGTTAAGATCAAGGATATTGGTAAATATGGACTAATTTTGCCGCCCAGACACCTGAGCACCTGGCATATCGTCAAAATGGTATTCGCCCAGCACAATGTTAATTTTCAGGTTAGCCTCGAAGCCGGTGGCTGGGAGGTGATTAAGCGATATGTCAGCCTTGGACAGGGTATTTCGATTGTTACTGACTTTTGCCTCACGGACGAAGATCGCGCCAGGATGATAGTAATCCCGGTCGACAGGTATTTCCCCAGACGAAGCTACGGTATAGTGACGCACAAGGGTAAATTCCTCTCCGCACCGTCACAGCGATTTATCGATATAATGAACGAGTGCTTTAAATGAGCCTGGCGAGATGCCAGGCACATGGCATTGTCATCATTTCATCGCTATGTAATCATTGCAACGCAATACTCTAAAGACTGGCCGAATGGCCAGGCAAGTTTACGAGGGGCTCAAGAATGTCATACCAACAAGAATATCAAGCATCGATTGACGATCCCGAGGCTTTCTGGGCTGGTAAAGCCAGGCAGGTTAGCTGGTACAAAGAACCCGAAAATATTCTCTCGGTCGATGAAAACGGCATACACCGGTGGTTTGCCGACGGTGAAATGAATACCTGTTACATGGCCGTCGATTACCATGTCGAAAATGGCCGTGGTGACCAACTCGCGCTGATATACGATTCCCCTGTAGCCAATATAAAGAAATCCTTTACCTATAACCAACTACGCGATGAAGTTGCGTTATGTGCAGGGATGCTGAAACACCATGGCGTAGAAAAAGGCGACCGTGTCATCATTTACCTGCCGATGATTCCAGAAGCAGTTATCTCGATGCTCGCCTGTGCACGCCTGGGTGCCATTCACTCGGTCGTATTTGGCGGGTTTGCCCCCCCCGAACTCGCGGTTCGACTCGAAGACGCCACCCCGAAAGTCGTGCTAACCGCATCATGTGGTATCGAAATCAACCGTGTAATCGAATACAAGCCACTGGTTGACGAGGCAATCCGAATCTCCAGCTACAAACCACAGACCTGCATCGTATACCAACGACCACAGGTATCTGCGGCCATGCAGGCCGGTCGTGATATTGACTGGCAGGAAGCATTGAAATCATCCAGGCCTACCGATTGTGTGCCAGTAAAAGGAACCGACCTGCTCTACATTCTTTATACCTCGGGCACTACCGGCAAGCCCAAAGGTGTGGTGCGAGAAAACGGTGGTCACGCGGTCGCGCTAAAGTACAGCATGAGCTCGATTTACGACATACAACCAGGTGAAGTCTATTGGGCTGCCTCGGATGTAGGCTGGGTAGTTGGGCATTCTTATATCGTATACGCGCCGTTACTACATGGTTGCACCACCGTATTGTACGAAGGCAAGCCCATCATGACCCCAGATGCGGGGGCATTCTGGCGGGTCATCTCCGAGTATAATGTCAAGGCGCTTTTCACCGCTCCAACCGCGTTTCGAGCAATCAAAAAGGAGGACCCTGAGGGCAAACTCGCGGCAAAATACGACCTGTCCTGCCTGAAAACTATATTTGCAGCGGGTGAACGTCTCGACCCACCCACCTACGACTGGTTGTGCGACACCTTCAAAGTCCCTGTACTCGATCACTGGTGGCAAACTGAAACCGGCTGGGCGATCGCAGCCAATATGCACGGCCTCGAATCGATGCCGGTCAAACCGGGTTCTTCCACCGTACCGGTACCCGGCTTCAATATTGAGATACTGGATGACCAGGGCAATCAACTGGATGCCAACACGCAGGGTTATATCTCGATTAAATTACCCTTACCTCCCAGTTGCCTGACTTCGATCTGGGGCAATGTCGACCGCTTCAGGGAATCCTACCTGGAAACCTACCCCGGGTATTTCGTTACCGGTGACGGCGGTTATTTCGATGAAGAAGGCTACCTGTTCATTATGGGTCGGGTCGACGATGTGATCAACGTCGCCGGACACAGGCTCTCAACTGGCGAAATGGAAGAAGTGGTCGGCAGACACCCAATGGTCGCCGAATGCGCGGTCATCGGTCGCCACGATGACTTAAAGGGCCAGATGCCTATGGGTTTTGTGGTATTGAAAAATACTGACGATGACGCTCCTGATAACGCGCAAATCGCCAACGAACTGGTAAGCCTGGTGCGACAGGAAATTGGTGCTGTGGCAGCATTCAAGGAAGCCTACGTGGTGGCACGCCTGCCAAAAACGCGTTCGGGCAAAATTCTGCGTAAAACCCTGCGCTGCATAGCCGATGGTGAACCGTATGTAGTCCCTTCGACCATCGACGATCCGGCTTCGTTAGATGAAATCAAGGCTCAACTCGGGGTGTAATCGTACTATTAGATTAAACCGCCAGAATGATATGGTTAGACCCGTTGATTAATGCACCAGCTATATTTAGCTCTAATACTTTTGACGATAATTAAAATAACCAACCAGGCCAGTATCATCGTGATAACCGTATGACTTAAGAAATGATCTCCGATTAACATTTTGTATGTGCCAATACTCCAGCCAATAGATACGGCTGAAACCAGGGCAATTACCTTGTTGGCCCTTAACTTGAATAGAAAAAACAGCGACATCAGTGCGAAGCCCCCACTCGCATGACCCGCTGGGTAACATGCGATGTTTTTATCTTGACGGAAGTCATCAGGATAACTTGATAGCACGGTCACATAAGGATAATCACCGCCATAATGTTCGATATTTCTTGGGCAGGGCACATTTGTCGTTGCTTTGATGATACCGACAGAGAGCGGGACCAAAATACTGGACAGGAAAACTATAATGAGCCCTTGCAGGTGGGTTTTAACCACTAATGTTTTTCTGAAAAAAATTAACGCTACTGCAGTCAGCAGCACAAATATAATAAATAGTTTTTTGATGCCATCATAAAATAATAACTTTAAGAGCCCGTTATCCCTGTCCAAAGCCCACTGTTTTAGCTGAAAATCATAAAAATAATCTTGCAATATTAAGTCAATACCGCTCATTTCAAATATTAGAAAAACTATGATAAGAGTAAAAGCGGTTACCATAATTTGTTTATTCACTGGGATCACTGGCATGTTCTATGATATCCATTTTTTCATCGTAAACGCCCGTTTTAATTTCCATCAGCCCCAGTATTGTGTGGAAAATATTATCGTGAGAAAACTTTTCTCCTGTCTTTGACCTTAGATCGTCAAAATTAATATCTTCTCTAAATTTTTCACCGAACCACATAATAAGGGGAACGTGCGTCTGATCATTGGGAGCGATCAAGTAGGGTAATCCGTGTAAATACAGATTATTTTCACCCAGTGATTCGCCATGATCGCTGACATAGATCATAGCGGTTTCAAATTCTTCGTTATTTTCTTTTAGTAAGTCGATAGTTTGAGACAGGAAATAATCTGTATAGAGCAGGGCATTATCATAGGTATTACTGATTTCCTCGTCACTACATTGCTCTAACTGGCTGGTATTGCAAACAGGGGTGAATTTTTCGAAATCTGCTGGATATCGCTTGTAATAGGCGGGGCCATGATTTCCCAGTTGGTGCAATACGATAAAAATATCTCCTTCCAGACGAGTATCAATATAGTTTTGTAGATTGGCCAGCATTCCTTTATCTCGGCATTCTGCTTCACAATCAGGGTTGTTTTCGGGGGTTTTGTAACTCTCATAGGGTACTCTTTCAGCCACTCCCTTGGAGTCAGAATTATTGTCCAGCCAAATTACATTTACCCCGGCGCGTTGCAATACATCTAATACATTTTCAGTCGTTTTTCCTTTGACTTTATTATAATCAGAGCGACCATATACGGAGAACAGGCAAGGAACAGAATATGCTGTCGATGTACCGCACGACCAGACATTTTCAAAACTAATGACATCTTCCTTTTCCAAATAAGGGTTAGTTTTTTTGTCATATCCGTTTAGAGAAAAATGATCGGCCCTGGCTGTTTCACCTACAACAAAGATAATTAATTCCCTATCCTCATCCGAAAGCGCTATTTGGGCATCTAAGCCAATAGATTTAAAAGGTTCGGTTTCACTTTCGAAATAACTACCACCATATTTCCCTACCGAATACAGGTAGTAGGATGGATTCGCATAAAACCTGAGAGGTTTATGTTCTCTAAAAAAAGAGGCATAAAAACTGTTAAAAATCACTATCGATGCAATAGCAAC
>CAZJEJ010000155.1:0-1638 GCA_964544945.1 uncultured Gammaproteobacteria bacterium
GCGCTGGCGTGCCTATGTCTTCTATTAACTTTCCTGTTTCAAGAAGGCTGGTAATACGGCCATAGTTTTTAAAAGGCTCACGCGTAACCGCAGGATAATAAATCAACTTTTCTTTGACGCTGTCTCCGAAATACTCGTTGTTCTTCAGTTCATGGGTAATCAACCGTTGGTAAGTCAGTTCGTTGATATAGCGACACCCATGAGCAAGAATGACTTTTTCAAAATTTTCATAAACTTCCGGATCCTTGATGATCGATAAAAATGGCGCCAATCCCGTTCCAGTGCTAAGCAGATAAAGGTGTTTACCCGGCTTCAGACGATCCCACAATAGTGTTCCCGTGGGTTTTTTACTCACCAGTAACTGATCTCCCGCCTTTATATACTGCAGGCGAGAAGTAAGCGCCCCTTGCTGAACTTTAATGCTGTAAAATTCGAGATAGTCTTCATATTGCGAGCTTGCCATACTGTATGCGCGCATCAGCGGCCTGCCATTTACTTCCATGCCCATCATTGCGAATTCACCATTTCGAAAACGCAAGGAACGATCGCGAGTTGTCTTGATAGTAAACAAAGTTTCCGACCAGTGATGGACGTCAATTACCGTTACTTTGTGTATTTCTGTCATTAATTCTTACCTGTAAAGTTACCTGATGCAAAATCCTCAACATCCGCAAGGCTGTGCGCCTGACTTAGCTTAAGATTCTCTCCCGCTGAAAAGTTACCGGGTATCAAGGCGTTATCAAAACCACAGGATCGCAATGCGGGATACTGATCCGGCAATATATCTCCAACAATAGTCAATATACCACCGTACCCGAGTAGGCGAATTTGTCTACCCAGGCTAAAAATCCGGCCGTCATTAAAATCAATTGAAGTGACTACTATCCGGTCAAAATTATCGAGTGGTCCGGTTAAATATTCTATCGGCGAATCGGCAGAAAGAAGAAGTATCATGGGACTGGCTTCGTTATTTTCACGATCATGGTGATATTTGTGCCAATCCCTAATCTTGATCGTATTGTCAGAAAAGCTGAAGTTATCCATATACGACCTCCTTGAAGGAATTGATACCTATTCGTTCGAAGGTAGTTAAAAAGTGCTCATGTTCATCAAGTCTATTGCGAAGGTAATGGCGAATAATTAGTTCGACAGTACCTGCAATTGAGTCCCGATCAACGGCAGGACCCAGGCGCTCGCCAATTTTCAGTTTTTGATCCGCGCGACCACCCAGGGTTATTTGAAACCATTCCTCGCCCTTCTTAACGACGCCCAGTATTCCGATATTACCAATATGGTGATGCCCACAGGCATTCATGCAACCAGAGATCTTAATTTGAATGTTCCCCAACGCCTGCAACTCACGAGGATCATTAAATCGATTTTGAATCTCATGCGCGATGGGAATAGACGTCGTATTGGCAAGGCCGCAAAACTCGAGCCCGGGGCAGCAAATAATGTCTTGCACCGTATCAATATTAGCTTCTGATAGATTAGTACTGGACAGAGCTTGCCACAATGAAACAAGATTACTTTTGTGGACCAGGGGCAGCAGCAAATTTTGAGTATGGGTAGTTCGTATTAGGCCACCGCTATATTGGTCAGCAATTTTCGCTACGAACCGCATTTCAGCAGCGGTTA
>CAZJEJ010000155.1:1738-5232 GCA_964544945.1 uncultured Gammaproteobacteria bacterium
GCTTTATACTTATTATCACGCCTGCCATTTAGATTATAGACTCGGAGAACGGCCTCGAGATAATTAAGCAGATCTGATTTTGGTAAAAAATTTTTCAGCTTGACTGCGACAACCGGTGTGCGACCAAGCCCACCACCCACATAAACCTCGAATCCAGTTTCACCTTCTTCGTTGATTAGCAATCTCAACCCTATGTCATGCGCCAAAATAGCGGCCCGATCTGTGGTTGAGCCAGTGAATGCGATTTTAAATTTACGCGGGAGATATTGAAATTCCGGGTGCATAGTCGCCCATTGTCGTACTAATTCACACCATGGCCGTGGGTCTACTACTTCGTTTGCACCTATCCCTGCCAAATGATCACAGGTAATATTTCTGATGCAATTGCCGCTGGTCTGGATTGCATGCATCTGAACCGATGCTAATTCTTCCAAAATATCTGGCACTTGCTCTAATCGTAACCAGTTAAACTGAATGTTCTGCCTGGTGGTGATATGGCCGAAACCCTTATCATAGGCGTCAGCAATATCAGCGAGCTTCCGTAATTGCCTGGAACTTAGTTCTCCATAAGGTATTGCAACCCTCAACATTGGGGCATATCGTTGAATATAGAGCCCGTTCATCAGGCGCAGCGGACGGAATTGCTCTTCGCTTAAGTTTCCAGTTAAAAATCGCCGGGTCTGTTCACGGAACTCTAAAACTCGCTTGTCTACCAGTTCCTGGTCTGTATTTGAATAGTTGTACATTGATAACACCTTAAAAAATAAAATTGAAAACCGATTAGAGTACCCTCTAATTCGAGTGGGTTT
The DNA here is from genome assembly GCA_964544945.1 of uncultured Gammaproteobacteria bacterium. Lineage (GTDB taxonomy): Bacteria > Pseudomonadota > Gammaproteobacteria. The sequence goes on from CAZJEJ010000155.1 coordinate 2,548, forward strand.
TCGGGGAGCGTTATCGTGAGGAGATTAAAATTTGGTGGGTAGGAATAGTTACCAACACTAGCACACAGCGACGCTCCCCAATGTACAGATACAACAGCACAAAGGGTTTTTGCCGCGGATGTTTAGTGGAATAGATTTCATTACCGATAAACAATAACAAAACAAAGTATTGCACGCAAGAAGAAGCAATAACGATGGTTTTTGTGGTAATGGGAAATCTTCGCGGACTGCATTAAGACTCGAGTCCTGCAACGAACTCGTGCTAAACTCGATGATCAGGAGCTAAAGCTTAAACATCTGGAACAAGGGCTGAAGCCTAAATAATCCCAAACCGGCGAGGAAAGGAATCCATGTCACTCACCCAATTAACCACCCGCGCACAAGAAGGCATTGACGCCCCGGAAGTCAGGGTCGAAGTCCATATATCGAACGGTTTACCCGCATTTACCATGGTTGGCCTGCCCGCAGCAGCGGTACGCGAAGCCCGCGACAGGGTGCGTTCCGCGATCATCAATTCCGGCTTTCAATTTCCGATGCGCAGGATCACGGTCAACCTCGCTCCCGCCGACTTGCCAAAGGAAGGCGGACGTTACGATCTCTCGATTGCGCTCGGCATACTCGCAGCATCGGATCAAATCGATGCCACATCGCTCGACGATTACGATTGCTACGGAGAACTCGCATTGAGCGGCGAGTGTCGCGCGGTAGACGGTATTTTGCCGGCACTTATTGCGAGCAAGCAGGCGAATAAGAAAATCATTATCCCACTGAATAACCAGGCCGAAGCGGTGCTGGTGAGCGATATTTCGATTTTTACCAGCCGCTCGCTGGTGGAGGTTTGCGCTAGCTTCAACGGTGGCCCAGAACTGGCATTACTCGACTTACCTGCCACGGCAGCACCGCTCAATTTCGAGCTCGATTTATCCGAAGTGTATGGTCAGCACCAGGCCAAGCGCGCGCTCGAAATTGCCGCGAGTGGTGGTCATCATATGCTCATGATGGGACCGCCAGGCACCGGGAAAAGTATGCTTGCGCAACGACTTAACACGATTTTACCACCGATGTCGGAACTCGAAGCCATGAGCAGCGCAAGCATTCGCTCCATTAGCCATAAACCGGTCAATAGCGATAACTGGCTAGTGCGACCTTTCCAGTCGCCGCACCATACCGTTTCCGGAGTCGCCCTGGTGGGCGGCGGCAGTATACCCAAACCCGGGGAAATTTCACTCGCCCACAACGGTGTGTTATTTCTAGACGAACTAACCGAGTTTGACCGCAAGTCGATCGAAGCACTTCGAGAACCGCTGGAAACCGGTAAAATTCATATTTCGAGGGCTGCCCGGCAGGCCGAGTTCCCCGCAAAATTTCAGTTGATTGCGGCGATGAACCCCTGCCCCGGGGGTTGCGAGTCGATCGAGACCTGTATTTGTAGCGTCGAACAACTAAACCGATACCGCAACAAACTGTCTGCTCCGTTACTGGATCGAATCGATATCCAAATCGAGTTACCCAGTTTAGATCATCAGGAATTGCTCAACCATCGTAATATTCCCCAGCAGAGCAGTGACCAGATCAGACCTCGCGTCATGCGCGCAAGATCACGACAATTAGCACGGCAAAATTGCCTGAACGCGCGCTTGAGCAACCGTCAGATAGAACTGTATTGCAGGCTCGATGAAGCTTCGGAGAACTTACTCATGGTGTCTATCCATAGGCTCAGGTTTACCGCCCGCAGCTACCACAAACTATTGAAACTCGCGCGCACCATCGCCGATTTAGCCAGCGAAAAAGACATCCTTCAAGCACACATTGCCGAGGCGATTGCCTATCGTCGGCCCGAACGACAAGCGCAGACGTCGTAAAAAAACGAGTAAATGCTCGCTTTTCATTTTGTAACGAATGTCTCGATCAAAGGCCCGACTCACCGAGCATATAGTCAATCACACTGCGGATTTGGTCTTTAGAATAGGTTGAACCACCATTTGGAGGCATCGCTGCGCCCTTGCCATTCACCGCGGAAACAACGAGAGCGTCGATACCATTGCTAAGGCGGCCTTGCCATGCAACGCTGTCACCGAGCCTGGGCGCACCGGCTACCCCGGCGGCATGGCAGGCTATGCAGGCACCCTCGTAGAGTTGTTTCGGAGACATCGTGAGCGTGTCACCCAGGCCCAAACCCGTATCAGCCAGGATACTTTCCAGTGTTACCACAGGCTTCAGGCGCATGGCGATATCTTCCATCGCACCCGGTTCTTTACTATCCCGATTAGACATGTCTTCACCGTCGTTCCGGGGGAAAACTACCTCGCCAAGTACCAGGGCTATCAGCAGTAACCCGCCCAAAACGGACAGATTCCTGGGCGAAAATGTATCATTGCGCTCTGAACTCACTGAATAACCCCCCACAGGTATTATCTGGCCAGGAAAAAGTGATCGAATTATCCTCGAAAACTCGCGTCACCGCAAAATTAAATATTACCCGACTAAACCGGTCTGACTATTCGATTTCTAAAAAAAACAGGTTCTGTGCCGTGGACTGTATTACAATCACGCACCCTGGAATGGCAACTAGATTTCCTGCCGTCGAGATGATGAAAAAACCTCCCGTGCGCTCGTAGCTCAGTTGGATAGAGTGTTGGCCTCCGAAGCCAAAGGTCGTGGGTTCGACTCCCGCCGAGCGCGCCA
>CAZJEJ010000156.1:0-2542 GCA_964544945.1 uncultured Gammaproteobacteria bacterium
CAGGAAGACAGGTATGGCAACCATAACTGACCGACTAGGCACCGATGAGATAATTCTGCTTGATGGCGGTGTCAGCACCGAATTGCTGAAACGTGGAGTCCCACTGGATAAAAATGTCTGGAGTGGTTTAACCACCAAAACCCATCCCGAGCAGGTTCTCGAAGTACACGAAGACTATATCCGTGCAGGTTCGGAAGTGATCACGGCCAATACCTATTCCACCGCAAGGCATGTACTGGAGAGCATCAACCTGGGACACGAAGCCAAGGCGATGAATTTCAGGTCCGTGCAGATCGCAAAACAGGCGCGTGATAATGCGGCCGATGGTGAGGTGTGGATTGCCGGGTCGATGTCTAGTATGCCGCCGCTGCAAGGTGACCAGCAGGTAGTTTTAGACCAACATGCCCAGGCAAGCTATGAGGAACTGGCCGAAGTACTGGCCGAGGCTGGTGTAGACCTGATCATCGCAGAAATGATGCGGGATATCGAAAATGCAACCATGGTCATCAATGCCGCCCTATCGACCGGTCTTCCAGTCTGGATTGGCTACAGCACGATGATGGCCGATGACGGCATTGACGTTAGGAGCTTGCGCTGGAAAGAAACCGACCACGCCGATACTACTCACAATTTTTCCACACTGGTTAAAACTTTGAGCCTTCTGGGCGGTCAGGCTGTGGGCATTATGCATACCCAGGTAGGCAATATCGAACCAGCGCTGGCAGTACTCGGTAAACACTGGTCGGGTCCGAAGCTTGCCTATGCCGAAACCGGTCGCTCGATGGCGCCGGAATGGAGTTTCGAGGAAATTTGCTCACCGCGGGATTATGCCAGCGAAATCGCAGGCTGGGTTAAAAACTATGGAGTACAGATCGTCGGCGGTTGTTGCGGAACCGGCCCCGAACACATTCGCGCGATAAAGGAACATTTGTTATCGGGTTAGCCCTCCAGCGGTTTGCGGATTTGATGCGGGATCAGTCCTGGCTACTGACTACCGAAATCAATCTATCAATGGACCTGGAATCTCCATTGTTATCATTTAATTTGCCCATATCTACGTTGTCATGTACATAACAAATACGAAATTTACGATTGGACAAATTGTTCGCCATCGCGTTTACCCGTTTCGCGGCGTTATCGTCGATGTCGATTCAGAGTTCAATAATACCGAGGAATGGTGGCAATCTATTCCACAGGAAGATCGACCACGAAAAGACCAACCGTATTATCACTTGCTAGCAGAGAATGAGGATACCGCCTATATGGCCTACGTGTCAGAACAGAACTTGCTAATCGATAAATCCGGTAAACCTGTCAATCATCCTGAGGTTGCGCAAGTATTTGGTAAATTTCTGGGTGACAGTTATGCCATTCCGCCCAGCTATCAAAACTGAGACCTCACCGGCGCGAGGGTCCTTAATTTTAGTGGTCAGCGCATATCGCTCAAACCGGCATCCTGCCATTTAGCCCGTTTCAACAACCATTCATTCTCCTTAACCAGCTCTAACTCAAATTGGTAGATTTTTGCCCTTAAACTGGAGAGCATACTCGGGTCGGATATCACACTACCAGCCATGGCGATACGCAAGGTTACCAAAGCCTCGTTATCGGCGAGAAATTCAATACTATCCAGTTTGGTAAACAGATAAATATTTTTATGCCTGAAAAAATAAAGGCGAAGCAGTTGGGTCAGTTGTTTCTTGTTTAAACGCTTTAGATCAAGGTAGTTCTCATCAATCATTTTAGCCAGGTCATCGATGTTCCTGTTTTCGGCGGCCTCTATTCCAGATTCGATATACTCTCTAACCTGATCTTCCCGCGATATCTCATCGTCAGAACAGCCCTGAAGCAGTATTGTTGTGTACAAAATAAAGACAAAAAAGGCTTTTCTGGTCATTCATAATCTCCATTTTTGATCGAAGTTGAATCCTGTTGATTACATTTTAAATGTTATAATTGATGCTATCTATCGAAAGAGAAGGCAATGCCCTGTAATACCATTAACGAGAACCAGGGCAGAAGCCGGGTAAACGATGGCGATCAGGTATGGTTGTTTGCATATGGCTCACTGATCTTCAAGGTTGATTTCCCGTATGTGGAATCAAAGGTGGCAAGTATCCGTGGATGGAGCAGGCGTTTTTGGCAGGGATCACACGATCATCGCGGTACTGAAAAAAATCCTGGGCGTGTCGTCACCCTGATCGAGAGTCCAGATGCAGTTTGTGGCGGGGTTGCATTTCTGGTCGACTCGTCAGTTTTTAGTCAGCTCGATATGCGCGAAAAAAATGGTTATCTTCGCTTTACCACCGAGATTACTTTCTGTGACGGGACCCACGACAAGGCTATTATGTATATAGCCACCCCGGATAATGAAGCTTATCTCGGCGAAGCCAGTGAGTATGATATCGCTCGACAAATTTGTTGTGCCAAAGGTGCGAGCGGGCAAAATTGCGAGTATTTAATCGAGTTGGCCAGGTCGCTAAGAAAACTGGGTTTGCATGATCGACATATATTCGATATTGAAACGCACACCCTTCAGATT
>CAZJEJ010000156.1:2642-5215 GCA_964544945.1 uncultured Gammaproteobacteria bacterium
ATCGGCCGAATGAATTCGGCCCTACAGGTGAGATTTCTCCAGTAATTTCGTACCCTGTTCGTCGATAATTTGCCTGGCTTTTGAAACCGAATGGTCGATCGCTGCCTGCCGGGTGGCATTTTCATCGGCACGAATAAACCGGACGCGTTTGGCTTCACCGTTTAATTCCCCGGTGATGTAACCAGCGGTACGGAACTTCCCACCCTCATCGATGGGAGCAGCTTCGATGGTGAATTCTTTGTAATTCAGTGGTTCCGAAGGAGATACTTCGGCAGCTCTGTCCGAGTCGCCGAATAGAGATTTGAATAAATTACCGATTCCCATAGATAGCTTCTGCTTTACCTGTAAGAGCAGGATCATACCAGACAATTCGTCGGACGTTAGAACCAAAGCCCTGTTGGGATGGTCAAATGCACACTGCGTTAGCGGGGGGAAGGTGGCACCGTCCCGCCAGTTGTCAATTCGCGGCAAAGCCACCGTCGACCATGTACACGCCACCGGTGCAATAGGACGCTGCATCAGAGGCCAGGAATACAGCAAGTCCAGTAACATCGTCGGGGGTACCAGCGCGTCCGAGCGGGATGTGTTTTAGAAATCGATCCAGAATTTTGTCGTTATTCCACAGGGCTTCACTGAACCTGGTTTTAATCAGTCCGGGGCAAATTGCGTTTACGCGGATATTATCCGCACCCCAGTCCTGCGCCATAGCCTGGGTCAGGTTATGAATCGCCGCCTTGCTAACGCTGTATATACCGATGCCCGCTTCGGGCCTGATACCGCCGATCGAACCGATATGAATAATCGATCCGCCACCGCGCTCCTTCAATATCGGGTAGGCTTTCTTGCACAGTTCAAACGGACCCTTGAGGTTGACATCGATAATCTTGTCGAAGGCGCGCTCGTCAGTATTCTGGATTGGGCCAAACACCGGATTGGCGGCAGCGTTGTTGATGACGATGTCGAGGCCGCCATAGGCCTCGACTACTTTATCCACCAACGCGTGGATGTCTTCCAGTGTACCCATGTTCGCGGCGATACCGGTTGCCTCCAGCCCATCGGTACGAAACGCATCCGCCACGGTGTCGACCGCTTCCTGTTTGCGACTGCTGACGACGACTTTGGCGCCAAATTCGGCCAGGCCACGCGCCATCGCTTCACCGATCCCCTTGCTTGCGCCGGTAATCAGGGCAACTTTGCCGTTCAGTTGAAATAATGATCTCGTTCGATTTTGATTCGACATGCTGGCTACTCTGAATGCTCTCGCAACCCACCAGCTAATGAGTTTGCCATTACAGACCCGGAAAATGCAAATAGCGCACGCTATTGATATTCGGCATCGATCGCAGTCGTTCGAGGTCTACGTCGCCTGGTGTTTTGTCGATTTCCAGCAAAACCATCGCGTTACCCCCACTACGGTCACGACCCAGGCGCATATTGGCAATATTTATACCGCTGGCACAAGTCGCGGTGCCGATGTCAGCGATCACACCCGGCGCGTCCTCGTTGGTGAAATAAAGCATGTGCTCGCCCAGTGTGGATTCCAGCGGAATACCCTTAACGTCGATAATGCGCGGCCGGTTTTGTATCAAAGTACCGCAGATACTCCGCGTCATCTCCTCGGTTTCGACGGTCACGGTGATGCGACAGGGATATTCATCCTTGCCCTCGTTATGGGCTTCGATCAAGTCAATATTGCGTTCCCGTGCGACTTCCCGGGCATTTACAGAGTTGACGAAACTACTGTGATGTTCGAGCAATGACTGAACCACCTGCGACGTCAGGGGTGTGATATTTACATTGTTTGCATCACCGCCGTAAGTGATAGTTAACGACTTGATCGGATCCTGCGTGAGCTGGCCGACAAAGGAACCCAGGCATCTCGCTAGTTCGATATAAGGTTTTAGTAATTTGGCCTCTTCGCCACTCAGGCTCGGTGCATTGAGGGCGCTGTTGATCGAGCCACTGAGTAAATAGTCGCTGATTTGCTCGGCAATTTGAATCGCCACCTTTTCCTGTGCTTCAACCGTAGACGCACCCAGGTGCGGTGTGCAAATAACATTGGGTAGTCCGAACAGGGGGTTGTCCCTGGCGGGCTCGATTTCGTATACGTCGAGTGCAGCACCCTTGAGGTGTTTGTTCTCGAGGGCGGCGAGCAAAGCCAGTTCGTCGACCAGTCCTCCGCGCGCGCAGTTAACCAGCAGGGCACCGTGCTTCATTTTATTGATTGCGCTGGCATTGATGATATTTGTAGTTTCGGGTGTCCTGGGCACATGTAAGGAAACGATATCGGAGGTTTCAAGCAGTTTATCCAGGTCGACTTTTTCGACACCGAGTTTGTTGGCACGTTCCTCGGTAAGAAACGGATCATAGGCTTGCACTCGAAGCCCGTATCCAATCGATTTTTTTGCCATAATTGAACCGATATTGCCGACGCCGATGATACCAAGCAGTTTGCCAGTGAGTTCTGTCCCCATGAATCGGGACTTTTCCCATTTACCCTTATGGGTCGATTCGTTTGCTTGCGGTATGTGGCGAGCGAGCGCGAGCATCATCGCCATCGCATGCTCGGCGGT
>CAZJEJ010000157.1:0-5130 GCA_964544945.1 uncultured Gammaproteobacteria bacterium
ATACTCAGCAGTCGCTCCACCGTGATATTGTTGGCAGGCCATTTAACAGGGTTTTCGATTTCCCATGACCCGGCCGTCTTCTTCAGGGTGAAGGCATAGTCTGGGGTCTGAATGGCGAGACGCCTGATATCCTGAAGTTTGAGATTAGATATCCTGGTTTTGGTCTGGTACCCAGTCTCCACCTGATAGCGATTACCGATATAGATAAACATTACAATCAGAATGATCAACAGGTAGTTGATAAGCCAGCGTTTGGAGATCATTCCAGCCATATATGGGATTCTAAAGTTTGCGGCGTCTGAGCCAGATGCGTAGCCCGGTACCTATCAGTAATAGAGGTATCACCAGAAGAAAGGCGAGGCTGATTGCAATTTGCTGGGGTTGGGAGAGCTCGAGACGGGTGTCCGGCGCTGGACGCGGGTTGATCGCGATCAGATTATCGTCGAGGCTAAGCCAGTTAATCAAATTAAGCCCCAGCTCAAGGTTACTGCCATTGCCAAGATAGCGATTGGAGAGAAAATCGGCATCCCCAATCACCGCGACGCGCTGTTCGAACAGGTTGCCATCGTTTTTCTGTTGGCTGCGCGATAGCGTGATACCGATGTTTAGCGGTCCGGTCGATTCATCCTGGTTATCACCGTTGAAAATTTCTCCTTCGAGCGTTCCGGTTTCACTCCAGCTTGATCGACTGCTGCGTAAAAAATTGCGTTGTTCCCAGGTATCGTCGTCTTCAGCGTATTCGATTGCCTGAGCCTGCGGGAATAGCGACAGGCTCTGAATCTGTTGCGTGATCGGGTGTCGCGGGTATTCGGCAACGAGCGCAAAATCGATGCGGTCTAAGCCTAGCAATTGACTGTTTGGGTCAACGATAATCCCCGGGAGAAATTCGATCGCCAGCTTATTTGCAAATCGCTCCAATCCATCGGTGGTTTGCTCAGGATCTGCGATCCACAATATATTTCCGCCACGTTCGAGATATTCCAGCAGTAAATCGGCTTCCCCGGTCAGTAGTGGTACCAGTGGACTGGCGATGATCAATACGTCGGTGTTTTCTGGAATGCTGCCGGTTTGGGCCAGATTCAGGTTTTCGATGGTAAAACCCTTGCTAGCAAGTTCGGTGGCGAACCGGTTGTAATCATAGTTCGTCTCGCGGTAGGGATTACGTTCGCCGTGACCTTGCAGAAAAACCAGCCATCGTTCGCCCTGTCGCATCAGGCGCTGGATCGCATTGGTAATATTCGATTCGGTCACTCGGCTGACTTTTTCGCTTCGTCCCTGGTACTCGATCAAGGTTTCTCCATCAAAACGAATATTGTACTGGCGTAACAGGTCTGGCGTTAAATCGGGGTTGAGGCTACGAAACTCTATACCCGGCTGCTGGTACTGGTAACGCTCAAACAGGCGCTCCAGCGAGTCTCGATTCTCGTGTAGCGGTGAAATAAACAGGGTTATTTTGAGAGGTTCCTGCAGCGATTTCACCAGGCGTATCGATTCCTGTGACAGGCTGTTGCGCTCGTTCTCGCTGAGGTCTATCGATACAAAATATAGCTTGCTTAACCAGGCAAGCAAGCCCAGTGCGCAGAGAAATAAAATAACAAACAGGCCAGACTGCAACCGGATTTGCCAGCGTGCACGGGTATCGAAAATCACAACAGGCGCTCGCGGTCGAGCTGGCGAATAGTCAGCCCCAGAAAGGCAATGATGACTAGCAGATAATAGGCGAGGTCGCTGGTATCAAATACGCCTTCCATCATATTCTGCTGGTGTTGTAGTAGAGAGAGGTAGCTGACTACGCTTTGCCCGCTGCTTATCGACTCACCAATCCAGTCGATTATCCAAAGCATCAGCAGGGCGCCGAAAGTCGTTACCGCGGCGATCGTCTGATTGTCGGTCAGGCTCGACAGGTACAACCCGATTGCGGCAAACGAGCCAAGTAGTAACAGCATCGAGATAAAAATCGAAAATAACTTACCGGCGTCAAGCTCGGTGCCGACGTATAGCGACAGTGGCATCAGCATTAGCAGGCTGACGAGAATAAGAATGAACGCCAACAGGCCGAGAAACTTGCCAAGCACGATGTCGCTCATACTCAGCGGTGACGAGATCAGCAATGTCAGCGTACGATTGCGTTTTTCTTCGGCAAACGAGCGCATGGTCACCAGTGGCATAATCATCAGCAGGATGATGGCAGCAATCTGAAACAGTGGCGCAACCACGATATCGGTCACCCCCGGCGTATTTTCGAGGTACATTAACTGTGGTTGTAGCAGGAAAAAATTGTCTACCTGGGCGAGGAACATATAACCGAGCAGAATCTGGATCACCGCGAGGATGACCCATGCCAGCGGGGAAAGGAACATCGAGCTTAATTCATGCCGGGCTATTGTCAGAATCATTAATCGGATACCTCATGCTCATGCGTTAGCTCGATAAACAGATCCTCCAGGGATCTTTGCTCGGGTACTAGTTCGTACAGACCCCATTGCTGTTGCACCGACTGTTGCACGATGGATTCGGCGGGCGAATCGGCATTAAAAAATAAGCGAAAATGGTTGCTATCGATCGATTCGACCGCATCAATCTGATTCATCAGGCGCAGACTGTCAATATGTGGCGGGTGTTTCAGCGCTATCGTGATGCTGCGTTCGTTACCCTGGTTGAGGGCATCGATCGAGGCGTTATAAACCAGTTTCCCCGCTCGAATAATTTGTACGCGGCTACAGGTAGCCTGTACTTCCGAGAGGATATGGGTAGACAGGATTACGCTGCGTTCCTGTCCCAGGGTGCTGATCAATTTACGAATTTCACGGATTTGAATCGGATCCAGGCCTACGGTCGGCTCGTCCAGAATCACGACCGGAGGATTGTGGATTATCGCCTGTGCTATGCCAACGCGTTGTTGAAAGCCCTTCGATAAATTACCGATGAGTCGATGGCCAACCTCGCTGAGGCCGCAGTCGAGCTTTACCTGCTCGAGTGCATCCGGTATAGCTGAGCGCTTGACCCGGCGTAATTGCGCGCAGTACCTGAGGTATTCGTCGACGCTGGCTTCCCGATAAATTGGTGGGCGCTCCGGCAGGTATCCGATGTGCCGTTTCGCCTCGCGTGGTGAATCGATAATATCAAATCCACCGATGCTTACCTGGCCTTCACTGGGCGCCAGGTTGCCGCTGATAATCTGCATCGTGGTCGATTTTCCAGCACCGTTAGGCCCAAGAAATCCAAGTACTTCACCCGGATTCAAGGTGAAGCTGAGGTCGTCGATTGCGCAATTATTCTGATAATAACGAGATAGATTTTCAACTTTGATTAAAGCCGTTGATTCCATATTCTGACCTTGGTTACGAGGCTAGCTTATGGTACTTACTATTGGATCACATAAATACCATGCACGATAAATAAAGTGAGTATTGAAATACTTATTCCAGGGTCTTCAGGCAAAATTGGCGCATAAAAAAACCGGCAAGCGCCGGTTTTTAGATATCGAAAGCGTAGATTTACTTGATCTTGGCTTCTTTGTATTCGACGTGTTTGCGTATCACGGGATCATATTTTTTAAACACCAGCTTGTCCGGTGTGTTTTTCTTGTTTTTATCGGTGGTGTAATAGTGGCCTGTACCCGCGCTTGAAACCAGTTTGATTAAATCTCTCATGACATTACTCCTAACAGTTTTCGCCGCGCTTGCGCATATCGGCGATGACAGCATCGATACCATTTTTATCGATGATGCGCAGGCCCTTGGAGGATACGCGGAGCTTGATCCAGCGATTTTCCGACTCTACCCAGAATTTATGGGAGTGCAGGTTGGGCAAAAAACGGCGACGCGTTCTGTTATTTGCGTGTGATACGTTATTTCCAGCAACAGGCCTTTTACCTGTGACTTGACATACCCGGGACATGCGTTACTCCGTACTTGTGAGCGAGATGGATTCGAGGGCGCGAACTCTACCAGAAGCCTTTTTGGTATTCAAGCATATCGGTGGGCAATTCTCGGCAGAGCGAAGCTATTATGTCCAAACACCTCTGGCCATACACCTATTGAGTTTACACTGCTCGGGGATGTGACACGATCGACGCTTGGCGGATTCCCTTCATGCAATAGGCAGGCTAAGATGACGGATATTTTCTCGCTACAGGCTGAACGCTAATGGACATCGTTTTTATTCGCGACTTACAGATAGAAACCGTTATCGGGATTTACGATTGGGAACGCAAAATCAGGCAGGTAATTAGCCTCGATATCGACATGGCGACCGATATTCAAAAAGCGGCTGGCAGCGATAACATCGACGACACTTTGAGCTATAAAACCGTAGCCAAGCGGTTGATAAGCTTTGTCGAGGAAAGTGAGTTTGAACTGGTTGAGGCGCTGGCAGAGAAAATATGCGCCATCATTCGCGAGGAATTTGCTGTTCCCTGGGTGCGCCTGAGGGTGAGTAAACCCGGCGCAGTCAGGGGCTCGAAGTCTGTTGGAGTGATCATCGAGCGAGGTGAAAAGACTGCATGATTGCAAAGGTCTACGTTAGCCTGGGTAGTAACGTCGGGCGCGACAGGAATATTTGCCTGGCGATTAAGGAGATGCGAACGGCCTTTGGTGATCTCAGGCTATCGCCTGTTTACGAGTCGGCATCGGTCGGCTTTGACGGCAGCGATTTTTTAAACCTGGTTGCCGGATTCGAAACCGAATGCGAGGTACGCGAAGTGGTGCAGGAATTGCGCGCTATCGAGGATCGCCTCGGTCGGGATCGAACTCAGCCCAGATTTTCTCCCAGGCCGATAGATCTGGATATTCTGACTTACGATGACCTGGTAATCGAGGAGCAGGGAATACAGATTCCTCGCCACGAAATTCTGCAAAATGCTTTCGTGCTTAAACCCCTTTGTGATATTGCGCCCAAAACCCTGCACCCGTTGGTAGTAAAGGACTATCAAACCCTTTGGTTAGCGATGGAGTCTGAAGCTCCACGTCTGGAAATTTACAATCTGGCGCTCGACCAGTAGGGCCGAATTTATTCGGCCGCGGACAATCAAACCGGTCAAATAAATTCGACCCTACTCGGTCGGGAGGATAGCCTGTAGGGCCGAATTCATTCGGCCAACCCAGCCAAACCGGTCAAATAAATTCGACC
>CAZJEJ010000158.1:0-5081 GCA_964544945.1 uncultured Gammaproteobacteria bacterium
GGGTGACGGCAAGGCCATGGGCGCCTTCGAACACCTTGCGATGAATAAACAAAATGGCCAGGTCCTGCAATCGGTGTATTTCATCGCTCGTTAACCCCCGTAGCAACGGCAGCGAGGCAAACGCCGCCGCCCACTGCGCCGGGGTAATGGATGAGCGTCGTATAAGACGTCGGTCTAGCCAGTTGCTGATGATTTGAAACATTGGATTACAGGGATCCACCCGTTTTTTTAAAACAATGGTCCAGAGGGCTATATTCGCCGGGCCCCCTATTCATTATCGATAATCACGATAGCCACTTCTACAATCCCCCGGCCTCATATAGTATCCGTTCGGCGTATCTGACACGAGCCCCGCCTAATGTCCACCTATAAAAGCCTGCTGTTCGGTATTCGTTCGTCCGGGGATTATTTCCTGTCGACATTCATGTTTGGGGTCCTGTTTGGCATTACCGCATCCGCCGTTGGTCTCAGCGAGTGGCAGGCAATGCTGATGAGCGCATCGGTTTTCACCGCCTCGGGCCAGTTTGCCGCACTCGAATTCTGGCAGTCACCTCTACCTTACGGCACCATCGCCCTGTCCGTCGCGCTGGTCAGTTCGCGCAATATCCTGCTCGGCATGGCAATGACGCACCGCTTCGATGGCCATAGCCTGAAACGACGCATCGGCTGGTTGTTCCTGCTCAATGATCCGGGCGTCGTGACCAGTTACGCACTCGAAGCGAATGTCGACCGCCTCGGTTATGTCACCGGCTATGGCATATCGATGATGACGAGCTGGTTATTATCCACCTGGCTGGGATTGAGCGTCGCCGATGTTTTTGCCACGCTGAACCTCGGCGCTATCGACTTTGCCGGGCCGCTGGTGATAGCAACGATGATGATGTTGTTTATCAAGGGCTCGAAGACCCGATCGCTCCCCTGGGTCGTTTCGGGCGCCGCCGCATTGATCCTGTTCGAACTGGAGACGGCGAATTACCTGGTCCTGTTAGTTTCCGTAGCGGCCGGCGTGTTGACCGCGGTGATACAGGAGCAACGCCAACGTGGTTGACCAGCAATCGACACTGATCGCGATTGCGCTGATGGCTTCCGTGGTCTACCTGAGCCGGCTCAGCGGTTACTTCATCGGCCTGCAATTACGCCACATCGCCGGTATAAAACCCGTGCTCGAAGCGCTGCCGGGCTGCGCCTTCATGGCTATTCTTGCGCCAGCGGTGAGGCGAGGAAATGCCGTAGAGGTCCTCGCCATGTCATGCGTCGTATTAATCATGTGGCGAACCAATAACGTGGTATTCGCCACCGGTACCGGCATGGCCGTATTACTCCTGGCCGGGACCTACATTGGTGGGATATAAATTAACAGCAAAAAATACATAACAATTAGCTCTTAAGAGCTTATTATATTACTTAATCTGCTCTTAAGAGCAGTTAATTATTGATCTATATCAAAATAGAGGCTATGCTCTCAAGAGCAGATTAACCAATATAAAACGCCCTAAAGATCAGATGACAGCAAAAAATACACTGACCCAGGCCCCGCCCTACCCGGTCGAACAATCAATCAAGCGCCTGGGTGCGAACCTGCGTACGGCAAGGCTACGCCGCAATCAGACCATCGAGGCGGTCGCGGAAAAGATTGGGACTGGCCCCCGTGCGATATCAGATGCCGAGCAGGGCAAAATTTCAACCGGGATTGCCGTCTATACCGCACTACTCTGGGCCTATGACCTGCTGAGACCAATGAGCGATCTGGCAGACCCAGCCCATGATGAGGAGGGCCTCGCTTTATCGACGCAGCGCGAGCGCGCCCGTGCCGAGAAGCCCGAGGAACTCAATAGTGACTTCTAGGAACAATCCGCAGGAATGCTTCGTTTATATCGTTTTGCCCGGCGAAACGAAATTCGTCACGGCAGGACGCTTCCGGCTCGATAAAAACCGCAGCGGCGCACCAGTGGGACGCTATGTATACGGAAAGAGTTACCTTGCCCGCAATGAGGCGGTGCCGCTCGACCCGCTGAATCTCAAACTATCGACAAAGACTTATGAGACACGCCAGCTCAAAGGCGTCTTTGGTGCGTTGCGCGATGCGAGCCCGGATCACTGGGGCCGCCTCATCATCGAAAAGCGCGCCGGCAAACCACAACTCGATGAACTTGATTACCTGCTGTACTCACCAGATGACCGCGCCGGCGCGCTCGGATTCGGTCTCAACTCGGAACCCCCTGCCCCAAAGCGCAATTTTAACCGCACGATCGATCTGGCCAGGCTGCAGGAGTTTGCGGACAGGATCGTAGAAGATGAGCCATTGCCGCAAGACCCTGACGCCGAACAGGCACAGGATCTCATGGAAGGTGGAACCTCGATGGGCGGGGCCCGCCCAAAGGCCGTGGTCGAGCATGAGGATACTCTGTGGATCGCGAAATTTAATCGCAAGGACGACAAATACAACCACGCCCGCACCGAACGTGCAATGCTCAAACTGGCCCATGCCTGCGGCATCCAGATAGCTGAAAGCAAGATCACCTCCATCGGCGATCGCGACACTTTGCTAGTCAGGCGCTTCGATCGTGAGAAAACAAAGACCGGTTATCAAAGAGCAAGAATGCTCAGCGCCTTGACGTTACTACGGTCCGAGGATACCCACCAGGACCGTACAAAGTGGTCTTATGTGCTGCTCGTCGAAGAACTCAGGCGGATTTCAGCAAAGCCAAAGATCGATGCACCTGAGCTTTTCAAACGGATGTGCTTTAACGCGCTTATCTCCAATACGGACGATCACCCACGCAACCACGCAGTGATTGCAACGGGAAAAGACTGGAGACTCTCCAGGGCCTACGATCTAACACCGGATATGCCAGTCAGCCTCGAACGCCGCGACCTTGCTCTTGAGTGCGGCGATATGGGCCGCTATGCCCACGCAAACAACCTGCTTTCACAAAGCGCCCGATTCCTGCTCAAGGACGAAGAGGCACAAGGTATTCTCAATACGATGGAACAAACGGTCAAAGACCAATGGCATCCGATCGCCCGTAAGGAAGGCGTCAGCGAGAAGGACTGCGAGACCATAAGCGGCGCATTCGCATATCCGGGATTTCGTTTAGAACTTGCAGCCCGCTAACGGTACTTAGATACCAGGCCTCCGTGACCCGGCGGAAACACATCCAGGCCATAAATCCAGCTCAGGCCCTTTGACTTTTTTGATATGTCCGTAAAATGTGAAATGTATAGTCTGAATCCAAAAATTCTTCTCAACAATCGTCATTCCCGCACCCGAGCCGGAATGACCGCCAGGGATGGTGGAAATGCAATGGGGTCGTCGCGGTCCGACGTTTCGGAACGACCCCTGCCCATTGAACAAACACCGACCCTAAAAAAACCTCCGCACGAACAAAATCCCTATCGCGACGCAAGGCCCGATTCCAAAGGCAAACAATAATGTGCCGGCACCGACCACACCACCCAGGTACCAGCCAGCAGCAACGACCGTCACTTCTATGGCGATACGGATCGACGCGATGGGCAGTCCAGTGACTGCCTGTAACCCGGTCATTAATCCGTCTCTCGGACCCGCACCCAAATTAGCAGTCAGGTAGATGCCCGAGGCGATACCGACTATGAAAACACCGAATACAGATTGAATGAGTTGCCACACCGGCAACTGCGGATAAGGCAACCAGGCCAATGAAAAATCTATCATAAAGGCGATAATCAACGCGTTAAGAATGGTTCCGATACCCGGTTTTTGCGCTAGTGGTATCCACAGTAACAAGATAAAAAAGCTCACCATCAAAGTGGTAAAGCCGATGCTCCAACCGGTTTTGAACGAGATTCCCTGAGCCAGAACAGTCCACGGACTGACCCCCGCACCACTGGCGATTAACAGTGATTCACCGAGGCCAAAGAGCACCAGGCCAAGATTTAAATAGCACAGGGTAATCAGCCTGGGGCGTAAGTTAAACGGGGTTGGTGAGCTCCACTTGAGTCGTGGTATTTGCTTTACCGAAAATATTTTTTTCATTTTTTCAGCAAACCGATAACTTCGCCGTGGGGTCGAACTTCCTGTCGACAGGCAATAGATTCTAACGACTCATAGACTAACTGCCATGGGTTAAATACACTGTTGATTACCCGAGGGCCCGGATTATAATTCAAGCGTAAAACCAGCATCAAAGCCGCGCACATTTTCCCCCGGATAACCTGCCTGATTAGAGAGAATACGGGTATCAAAAATTACTTTATCCAGATTGGCATGGGTATGGCCATACACCCATACATCAATATCATTACCGTCGATCAAGCCCCCCAGGTCGGAGTGAAAAGCAGCGCTCATTTCGCTAACAGGAAAGGCTGGATGTTGGCAGACAGGGTGGGGACCATGATGGGTCACAACCACTGTTTTGCCTTGATGATGATTGTCTAATTTCTGCTTTAACCAGTTTAACTCTTCTAAATGGATCGCAAGCGCATCATGCGGCTTAAATCTTCGATACGAATCGCCCGACCTGTATTTAATCACCCTGTGATCCATCAGTGCTTTATCTACATAGAACATCGCCAGATCCTGGGGCACACTGATATCGGCTGTATAGTCTGTCCACAGAGTTGTACCGATAAATCGCACAGCGTCCTGAACGAACACACCAGGATCCAGACAATGCACGCCTGTATCCTTACATTGTTTTGAAATTTTTTCCTTCATGCTATGGTATTCGTGACCATAGAACTCATGGTTACCTAACACATAAATAATATTTTTTTCAAGGCGCTCCGATTCTGAAATCGCCCACTCGGCACCATTTATACCGGTATCGATATCACCTGCCAGAATGATAATGTCCGCATTTGTTTCAGGTATTGAACCCGACCATAAGTGGTTTGGACTGGTTTTTCCGTTTCGCAGGAATTCGTTGTGCAGGTCACTCAGCAACTGGATTTTCATGGTAGGCGAGGTTCGGCACTCTGAAGCACGGATTGTAAAACCGGAGCGGCCAACGAAGTCGATATACCACGAGTTACGGCCCCCAGTTTCACCGGAAAAACATAGGGCAATCCATAAACTATAAAATCTTTTAACGCACCGATAT
>CAZJEJ010000159.1:0-5024 GCA_964544945.1 uncultured Gammaproteobacteria bacterium
TGTATTGATCGGGTTCCCGGTCTATCAATGCATTGAGCATGCGCTTTGTCCGACGAACCGTGAATCGCCTGATCTCGGCTCTCAACTGCTGGGCCTCAATGTCAGTGAAACTATGTTTAATCGACTGCTTGCCTAAAAGCTTTTTAAACATATCCAGGGTGTCATCCTCAAGATTATCGGCGCCCAGCATATCGACGATGCGAAGCAAATCGACCACACTTCGATTGATTGGGGTAGCGGTAAACAGTAACACGTGATCCGCCATATTCCGCAGAATCTCCCTGGTGCGATTAGATTTCACATTGAGAAAATTATGACCTTCATCGACACACAGTACCTGCGCACGTCTTAAGGCAGAAAGCATTAGCTCGTGATGAAGACTTTTAGTGTGACTCAATACACCATGCGAATAGGTATCCAGGTCGGTGACACTATGGATAGATTCGCGTTTCCAGTTAGTTTCAACCGAGGGCGGGCATACCATCAAAGCCTTACCGTATTTCAACCGGCCCGATCGTAAAATCTGATCGACAACGGCGTTGATCAAATGCACACCCATACGGGTTTTTCCCGACCCCGTCGCGTCGGCGACCAGCACGCTGTCCTGCCTTGAAAGAATATACAAAGCCTGGGCGATGCCCTGCTTTTGCGCCGGCCATAAATTCCTTTCGGAAGATAATTGCGACTCACGTATGTAACGTGCAGCCCAGTCACCTTCGAGTAATTCCGCGCAGGCTCTGGCCAGGGCTTCCTGCCAACTGACTACCTGTAATAGCATATCCAGCAGTTCGATTAGCTCGTCGTTGTAATCCCGGCCGAGTTGCCAATAATTCTCCGCGATATGTACGGTCTCCTCATAACGGGCCTTGTCCCTGCTTCGGGTGAATCGCGCATTGGCTTCGAGGTTTGTTTTAAGACCCGGAATAGTGAAATTACTCGAACCGAGCGTAGCGGCCTGATCGCCGACAAAGATTTTTGCGTGTAATCGCCGGTTGCCACCGATATAGCGCGATAAAACGCTGCGATTTTGTAAGCGCTGCTTGCATAACACCAGTTTGGCGCTATTGAGTAACGAAATGCCCTGTTCCATCCAGTAGGCTTGTATCTCTTCGGTAAAATCCTGCCCCTGTAAGCGATAATTGTCGCGGTGACTGGCAAAAGGCTCAAACCCCAGCGCTACTCGAACTACACTCTTTTCATTAGTCTCAGCGATAAAGTCGATCAGTTGATTGAGTCCTGCATAGCCGCTAATAATCAGTGGTGAATGTGTATCCAGCAAGTCGCGCCAGATCACATCAAATGAAGTTTGAGTGTCGAGGTTGAGCGGAAAGCGTCGGGCATCCGGCCAATCCAGTGCCTGTAATTCCGAGCGAGTTTCTACCGACTCACCAAATAAATCATAGGTGTATTGCCTGGGTCGTTCCCTCGACATGGATTTTTACGGTGATTCTGTGAGGATGACTTCCTCACCCAGCATATCGATGATTTTTACTGCAACCGTGGTTTTGTCAGGAGGTAGATCGAGTTCGTATTCGCCTTCGACCAAATCCTGTTTTCGTGCGGGGATATCGCTGAGTGCTACGTTGAATATTTCACCATCGTAGTTTAGGTCAATCATGATGCAGTCAACCACCGCGCGCCAATCGTCAATCTGTGCCCGGAACAGGCCATCGTCCATGTTCAGACGCTGGACGATGCTGGGTGAATAGACATCGTTGATCGTGATTTTTAGTTTGTTTTTAAGTCGTTTGACACTCACGCTGGCGACCAGCGGTTCGTGCTTGATAAAACCCCCGTATTTGCGGTCGCTGCGCAGTTCGATGAGGTTGATCTTGTTTATCGGGCGGTTACGGTTGTATTCCTCTGCCCAGGCGCGGGCTTTCAGTTCGAGACCCAGGCAAACTATTGTGATATTGCGCTCTTCCTCGGGGCGGCGCTCGATTTCCTTGCGACAATCATCGAGGTCGAGCGGCGATAACGGATGGTTGAACGGGATAATTTTGACTAGCTTATTACCCAGCGTGCCGTCGAAATAAGCGTCCGAGCGTTTACGCGTGACACCGATATACTCGCAGGCGAGTTGCACTGCTTCGTTATGCTGAATTTGCAGGTCGTAATCGTTGACGCGATAGCTGTTGAACGATAATTGCGCGGGTATGGGTGGTGTGTCTTCGTCTTCGACCAGTGCAGCTTGTCTATTTTCATCGATGGCTTTCGCCTGTTCCTGCATGACTTTGTGCAGGCGTTTGGCGGTGGTCTGGATTGCGCCTTTGTTGATGTCGCAACCGATCCAGCGGCGGCCTAGTTTTTGGGCGCATAATGCTGTTGTTCCAGAACCAATATATGCATCTAAAATAATATCGGAATGATTTGATGAGCCAAGAATTAGGCGTTCAATCAATTTTCTGGGCTTCTGTGTTGGATAGTTTGTTCTTTCATTACCTGATGGAGCTACGATGGGTACATACCATACATCATTAAGTGGACTACCTTTTGTTTCTTCGCCTCCATATTCTGAAGGTATCCTCGTCCCAGATTCATCATGGTTTGCCACAATTGACCTTCCTTTCCACCGCTTTTCAGTTGACTCGGTTCTTTCCATATACTGCCTGTTAAAAACATGCTCTCCTTTCGATTTCGCATAAATTAATATTGTGTCATGCATCTGTTGATATTCCGGAGCTGGAGTAGGCCACCTTCTGTAATCCCAAATTACTTCATTTAAAAAACTGTTGGCTCCGAAAACTTCATCTAACAAGCATCTTAAATGATGATGTTTTGTTGAGTCACAGTGAAGACATAAAGTGCCATCCTCCACCAACAACTCCTTCAACATCAACAACCGCTCGTACATAAACTGCAAATAGTTATCGTTGGCCCAGATATCTTCTTACTGAATCTGTTAGCCGAGGGTGTATTCTTCACCATCCACTTTAGTCGTGCCGCTGGTATCGCGCAGTCGCACCTTGCGTACATAGTCGGCGCCGGAATCGAACGGTGGGTCGATGTAGATCAGCTTTACTTTACCGCGAAAACCGTTCGCCAGCAGGTGCGCGAGCACGTCCTTATTCCTGCTATCGTTCATGTTATTTTTATACAACCCACTTATATTGTTCTCGGTGAATATGGCAATGATGCCCGATATGCCCATCGTGCTGTAGCCGGCCGGTGACGACGCCGGGAGCCATGCCGATGGATTTGGCAAAGCTGTTTATTGATTGAGCAGTAAAAACTCTCGTTTGGATAAATGCCGTATAGGCATTTTCGGGTATCAGGGTATTGCTGGCAAACTGGTCAGCTTCTTTCTCCTGTTCCCGCGTTTCAGCAGCGTCGCTACCATCCTCCAGAAAAATACGGCGTTTGTCGTGTAGCAGGATATGTGCAATTTCATGAAACAGGCTGAACCAGAAAATATCCGCCCAACTGCCTCGGATGGTCATCATTAATACTGCTTTGTCTGAATGAACCCAAAAGGTTGCGCCATTGGTGTAGGTTTTGGGTAAATGCGGTAGTAACACCAGTGCGACGCCAACATCGGCCAGGCGTTTGCATAATTTCGGCTGGAAGCGCTCAGGACTAGCCGTGGTGAGCCGCCGCAGTTTGGGCAATAAGGCTTTCAGGGTTTTTTTATCAAATGGACGGGTTGCTATCCGCTCCGCTTCCAGTGCGCCCGCGCGTAACCAGGCGGCCAGCGCTTCATGCGACAAACCCTGGTGTTTGCTTTTTCTGAACGCGGGGGCATAGGAGCGCACATCGGGCAAATTAGCGAGTGAAGCGACACCGTAGAATCGGCGCAGCTCACGCACCTTTTCAACCGGCTTACGCGTTTTATTGACCCAACCCAGTTTTGCCATTTCGGCATAAGGGAAACAGCCAACATCGCCTGCCTCGGCTTCGATCTGCTGTTGCGCCTGTCGCCGGGCGCGAATTAACTGGTAATCGGCTTCCAGCCCGGTCCATATATGCGCGGGTACGCCCAGGACTTCTTCAAGCTGTAAGGCGGTATCGGGTGTAATTGCCTTGATACCCTTGACGATCTCGCTGATCACCTGCACCGGCCTGCCCATGCGACGCGCGAGGTCGGCCTGGTTCAGTCCGAGTTCCGCGCTCGCTTCGAGCAGGTATTCACCGGGCGGTATCGCCAGATCTGAATAATATTGGGTTTCAGTCTCCATAATGTTTGCTCACTTCCTCTATCATAACGATTTCTAACTGATCACCGGATAGTTTAAATATCAACCGGTAAAAGCCAGATAGATTAATCGCATATTCGCCTTTCCTTTCGCCTTTAAGTGCATGACAGCGCAGGCCGGGTAAAGACATTAATTCACTCAGACTCTGCGTGTTCTGAATGATATTAATGCGTTGTATATATTTTCGTGCAATTTGCTCGCCGAATGTCTTATTGGCCTTGCGATGTTGCTTGAAACAAATTTCCAACTGCCGGGTTTTGAATCTGACGATCGATGGCCATTCTTGCGATTCAGATAATATATTATAGACTAATTCACCCTAAAGGTGAATACTATTATTGGACCTATTAATCATTCTGCCAACTCTTTTCCGAATTGAAATCTATCGGTCGAATGAATTCGACCCTACGCGTCGGTGATGAATTTTCTGGTTTCATCCAGGGCGTTATCGGCGAGTGAATCATCTGCAAATATGACCTGATAGTGCAAAATGTCCGAGTTGAGTTCTTCCCAGCGTTTAAGCGCCACGGCCTTACGGCCCTCGGCCGTCACAGGGGAAACGCCTTTTTTAAACCGATTCAGATCTTCTGTGACTGCGGCATTGTATTGATCCGATTTAATTTCGACGATGAGATGTTTGCCGTCCTTGCGGCGAATGACAAAATCAGGCGTATATCGGTGCCAGCGATTGTCTTCTCCGAGATATTCGGCAAAAAGTTCTGTTTTACCTGGGTCGGTAAGGCCCCCGGTAAACCATATCCCATCGATTTAGCCGGCCTGTTGCTTGAGTAAATTGAGTACTCGCTCCAGGTATTCGGCTTCAGACCGCGA
>CAZJEJ010000160.1:0-4879 GCA_964544945.1 uncultured Gammaproteobacteria bacterium
CGAATCGCAGCGAAGACCCAAAGCAATCGCTTCGCTCATGGGGCCAGCTTTGGTTACTCTACCCGTAGGATTTGCAATGGGGAATTGGCTCATTTTAAGCGGTAGCTGTGGATTCATGAGTTGATCAGAGATTACCTACGATTTCATCAAGTAAAAACTGGACTAGAAGCTTTTTATGAAAATAAAATCTACCGACGCCATAAAAGACGCGTCGGGTGACAGTAACAAAGTCTCTATCTGGTCCAGGTATAGACAGTCGATTCATTTTAAATCTGATTTAAAGGAAGTTTTCTTCCGTCCCCACAAACGCTTCGCCACGCTGGATGGTGCCCGCGCCATCACAATTTTGCTCCTGGTGCTGTTCCACGTCTTATACGGGATTGTGAAGGTACTGGATGAAAATATTGATGCTTTTTTTGAGGCATTCCCCAAATATTTAAACTGGATGTGGCAGACGCAGGGCTCCGACCCCCTCTTTGTGGTTACTGGTTTATTGGTGAGTTATACCTTATTTAGAGAGTACGATCGCGAGCAGTCGCTCAATATCATGCGCTTTTATAAACGACGGATGATGCGAATATACCCGTTATTCCTGGTCGGATTGTTAGTGTTTCTACCTTCCAACGCACGTCACTGGGATTATCTGTTATCTAACCTGGTTTTTATATCGAACTACCTACCGAATAATAAGCCAATTATTCCTGTCGCCTGGTCTTTGGAAGTGCAAATGCAGTTTTACGTATTACTACCCTTCCTGTGCCTCCTGTTATATTCGATTCGCTGGCGTATCCCCTTGCTAGTGGGTTTGATCATAGCAACCCTGGGTTATCGCTATTGGGTCGTAGCCAGTAATCCGGCTTTCTATGAAACACCTCTCTACCAGGTCCTTTACGACCGGGCTTTCGGACGCCTGCTCGCCGACAAACTGTATTACGATTTCGATGTTCGTGCTGGTGGTTTTTTTATGGGGGTGCTGGTTGCTTATCTGCATCATTATTACGGCAAGCTAATCACCGCTTTTTTTAAACGCCACCCCGTTGTGAATGCTCTGCTTCTATTGACCGCGCTGTATATGATCGGTTGGTCTTTTAGTTTTCCACTATTTAATAAAGAGGCCGATTTTTATATCAATTTCGATGCCAATGCCAACATGTGGTACCTGGCGTTGAATCGCTATACCTATAGTTTGGGTATGTCCATCCTGTTGTTGATGGTGTTGTGCCCTGTAGGGCTTAGTCGCATAGCTGACTGGATTATGTCCTGGCCGATATGGCATCCTTTTGGGCAAATGATTTACCCGATTTATCTTTTCCATTTCCCCTTTATCGTGCTTGGCATGGTTGTTACATTTGGTACTACCGATGAAGACGCCATCACGTCTGTGAGCACTACGGAACTATTTTCAATCTACTTCTTCACATTACTTTTCACCGTGATCTTCGCATCAATTGTTCATATTTTTATAGAAAAACCTTTCCTGAAAATCAGAGATAGCTAATCGTCACCTCGGGCCAGGCTCCCACACTGGTTTTTCAGTGATAGGCAGGAAAAATCGATCGGTAATGTTTAGAGATGACCAACCAGGCTCTGATCGACCATGAGCTGATCGTCTATTCAGCCGGTTTCGCGGTAGTGAGTCCGAGAATTTCCCAGTCTTGCATGCCGCCACGATACCATTTTAGTTTGTGCGCCGGATAACCGAAATTGAGCAGGTTTTTAATAATATCCGACGCCTGTGCGCACCACATCCCGTTGCAGAAAACGATAAGGGTTTTTGCCCGGCTAAAGTTCCACAGGCCCTCTAGATTTTGAGCATTTAGTCGCTCTTCGAGAATCCCCCCGATCGATATTGGATCTGCACCCCTGGCAGGATTTAAACTGGTCCAGGGTATGTTAACTGATCCTGGAATCGTGCCCTTCGCGACCCAGTCGGGAGTACGAGAATCAATTACCAGGATGGATTCGTCACCCTCAGCTATACGCCTCAGATAAGCAATCACTTCGACCTCGCCAATGGTTTCGACGCCCGGAGCCAACGACGACGGCTGGATACAAAATGGCGGGCATTTTCTGGATGTTTTGGCGAAAGCAGGATTGACCGTATTTTTCTGGTTCTGATTGCGCATGATCACCACGTCCTTATCACCATGTTTAACCGTTACGCTTTCGATTTCGGGGGTGATATTGACTACGGCAGCAGTCGATAGCCCACCACTGAATAATAATATTGTAATTAGTCCAGCGAGAACTGATCTTTGTAGGCTCATTGGTTTGTTTTCCTCCGCCTGGTCAAGTAATGTTGTTGCCCTTTATTCGGGTAATACCGATATCGGCGAGCCGGTTCTTTATCGTTCTGTCCAGATATCAGTATTCCTTATTGCACCAGCGATCACCATTTCCGTGAATGTGTCGTCACCTGTTACATGAGTCTGTCCCATATTTAAACGGGCAGGAGTTATGCAGAGGTCTCCTGATATTACTTAAGGTATAACTTGTACAATAGTTCGGAATAGATCGGTAATAGAATCACTCTTTCGGCAAAATCAGTGTAGTCATATCGATCGTATGTAATACTCTCTCACCTTCAAAATAAACCCTGAAGCCGCTGTAAATCCATTGACTGATGGGTGGGTCGCCAACCGGTTCATTTCGCTGCATAGGTTCGCCAAAATCGTCCAGTACCGCCTCCATGCTGACACCACGCATCGGCAAGATCTGGTTTTGCTCACCTGACTTATGGCCAGGTATGGTCAAGGTGCCTGCACTCAACGGTGTGAGGAGCAAACTACCGGTTAGTAAAAAAATATAAAGTCCAGTACGCATTTTTCTCTCCTGGTGCACTTTGCCGAGTTCATCGTTCACAGGTGACGGAATACCCCTTAACAGCATGACAACAACTATAACACGCCAAAGGATAGAGACAACAGGGGCTTACTCATGATGATATGTGATCGTAACTGGTGGAGACCTGTATATTCGTGGTTTAATCCGTAGCATGAACTTACCGCTTGAACTATATATCGGTCTTCGCTACACGCGGGCCAAACGACGCAATCATTTTATTTCTTTTATTTCGCTGATTTCAATGCTTGGAATCGCCCTGGGAGTGATGGCGCTGATTGTGGTTTTATCGGTTATGAACGGATTCGAAAAAGAACTCAGGAGTCGTATTCTGGGTATGGTGTCGCATATCACAATAACCAGCTTCGATAATAGGCTGGACGACTGGAAGGCGATTAATGAGAAGGTCATTTCGCAGCAATCGGTCATTGGTAGTGCGCCGTATATAGAGGCCGAAGCCATGCTTTCCAACCTCTCCTCGGTGAGCGGCACCGTCGTGCGAGGCATCGATCCTGAGTATGAAACACAGGTATCCGAAATTCACCAGAATATGACTTTTGGGGAGCTTTCAGATCTGCAGTCCGGTGAATATGGCATTATCCTGGGTACCGGTCTTGCTAATTCGCTGGATGTAGTTCCTGGCGATCGAGTAACAATGATTACGCCGCAATCCACGGCTTCCCCAGTCGGGTTTCTGCCACGCTTGCGTCGATTTTTGGTAGTCGGTCTATTTGAAATAGGGGTATACGAATACGATCGAAGCACAGCGATAATCCACGTCGATGATGCTAGTCGATTATTCAGGCTAGGCGGTGGAGTTAGTGGCCTACGACTAAAGCTTAGCAATATGGATGATGCGCCTGTCGTCCGGAGCGAGTTGAGAGGCCGAATCGGACCCGAATACTGGGTATCAGACTGGACTTTGAGGCACAGTAACTACTTCAAGGCGGTACAGACGGAAAAGACTGTAATGTTCATTATACTTTCGCTAATCATTGCGGTGGCTGCCTTTAATATCGTATCCACTCTAGTAATGGTGGTGACAGACAAACAGTCGGATATCGCAATTTTGCGTACAATCGGTGTGTCGCCCACCTCGATCATGTGGGTTTTTATGGTGCAGGGGACACTGATTGGGGCAATCGGTACCCTGTTCGGGGTGGGAAGCGGTGTATTGGTGGCCTCCTACATCGACGTAATCATCCCGGCACTGGAGCAGTTTTTTCAGACTCAGTTTTTACCTACGGGGGTTTATCCAATTACCGAGTTGCCGTCGGATATGCGTCAGTCGGATGTGATCAAGATATCGGTATTGTCCTTTTTCATCTCGATAGTTGCTACTCTGTACCCGGCCTTGAGAGCCTCGAGAACGCGTCCGGCGGAGGCTTTAAGTTATGAGTAAGATGGTCATAGAAGCCATAAATATCCACAAGAATTTTCAACAGGGTAAGCAGAGCGTTAAGGTGCTCAAAGGCATCGATTTTAGTGTTGGTGTGGGAGAAACCCACGCGATTATCGGCGCCTCGGGGGCTGGCAAGAGCACCTTGATGCATTTACTCGGCGGGCTGGATCATGCCAGCGCAGGTGAAGTAAAAGTATTGGGCCACCCGATTTCACGCCTGTCGGAAAAAAAACTGGGGGCGTTACGTAATAGGCACCTGGGGTTCATTTATCAGTTTCACCACCTGTTACCCGAGTTTAGTGCACAGGAAAATATATCGATGCCATTACTGGTACGGCGCCAAAAACGAGCACTAGCCAATGCTAGTGCACTCGAGTGGCTCGACATGGTGGAGCTCGGGCAAAGGGCCAGTCATAAACCGGGTGAGCTCTCGGGGGGTGAGCGTCAGCGTGTTGCCCTGGCGAGAGCACTGGTTACTTCCCCAGACTGCCTGTTAGCCGACGAGCCAACCGGTAACCTGGATTTGGATACGGCCAGGAAAATGCTTGAGTTGATGCTGAAGTTGAATCGGGTCAGGCAAACCGCGCTAGTGGTAGTGACACACGATATGGATATAGCCAGTCGAATGCAATTTCG
>CAZJEJ010000161.1:0-4824 GCA_964544945.1 uncultured Gammaproteobacteria bacterium
TAGCCAATGACTTGCTACGACGTATTCAATGGCGATGCCGATGGTATCTGCGCGCTTCAGCAATTGCGATTACAATCGCCGAAGGCATCTATCCTGGTGACTGGTCTTAAGCGCGACATCGCTTTGCTGGCGAGAGTGCCGGCAATAACTGACGACGAAGTGACCGTGCTCGATATCTCGCTGGAGAGGAATCGTAAGGCACTCGACACAATACTCGAATCAGGCGCGAGCGTTTTTTATGCCGATCATCATTTTTCCGGAGTAATTCCCAGGCACGAGCGTTTAACGGTTCATATTGATACTACCGCAGATACCTGTACCAGCCTGATTATCAATCAATATCTTGAAGGTGCCCAGGCCAGATGGGCTATCGTCGGTGCATTTGGCGATAATTTTGATCGGCTTGCGCAAGAGCTGGGTAGCTCACTGGGTATAGATGAGTCC
Organism: uncultured Gammaproteobacteria bacterium; assembly: GCA_964544945.1. Classification (GTDB taxonomy): domain Bacteria; phylum Pseudomonadota; class Gammaproteobacteria. The sequence continues at coordinate 445 of CAZJEJ010000161.1, forward strand.
GAGTTAGGCGAATTACAGCAACTAGGGATTTGCCTGAATTACAATGGGTACGGGTTCGAACTCGACGATTTGATGTATCATCCAGCCGATTTGTTTGAAATGCTACACCCGTTTCACAATCCGCTGGTTTTTATACAGGAAGTAGCTTACCAGGTTTTACTCGATCAATACCAAACCGATATGCAATGGTCAATCAATGCCACTCCCGATTCGGCCGACAGTGCAGGCGCAATCTACCTGCTGCCGAATCGACCCTGGGCGAGGCGTATCGTTGGAGTGATGGGTAACGAGCTGGCCAAACGACATCCAGAGCGTGCGCATGCGCTGCTGATCGACATGGGCGATGATCATTATCGGGTGAGTGTCAGAGCGCCATATAATAATAAACGGGGTGCTGATAAGCTGTGTCGGGAATTTCCTACCGGGGGTGGCCGCCAGGCCGCTGCTGGCATCAACCGGCTCGCGCACGATACATTTGCCGAGTTCAGCGAGAAATTTTATGGCGGATTTGGAGTCAGTGCATGACCGAGTACGATAAAAGCAGTAATGTGGTTTGGCACAATGCAACCGTGACGCGCAATCGGCGCGAACAAATGAATAAGCACCAGGGTGCGGTTTTCTGGTTTACTGGTCTCTCGGGTGCGGGTAAATCAACACTCGCACACGCTGTTGAAGAGAGACTGCATCAACTGGACTACCGCACTTATGTACTCGATGGCGACAATGTACGGCACGGATTGTGTGCCGACCTGTCGTTTTCGGACGAAGACAGAAAGGAAAATATCCGCCGTATAGGTCAAATGGCCAGGCTATACGTCGAAGCGGGCATTATCGTGCTCACCGCATTTATTTCGCCGTTCAAATCCGACCGCGACAACGTACGCAAAATTTGCGGCTCCGACTTTCACGAAATCTACTGTAAATGTAGTCTCGATGTGTGCGAATCCAGGGATGTTAAAGGACTATATAAACGCGCCAGGGCAGGAGAAATTCCCGATTTCACCGGGATCAGTTCGCCTTACGAAGAACCCGAAGCGCCGGAACTTGAGATAGATACCGAAAGTCATTTAGATGACTGCTCGCAACGTGTCTGTCGATACATCGTATCGTCGGTTGAGCTGTGAAATATAAAGAGCGGACCATGCGAGAATTTTTCGAACCTTCACAGGACAGGAAAGTATGAAACTGGCAGTATTTGGAACGGGATACGTGGGGTTGGTGCAGGGCGCTGTACTGGCCGATGCTGGGCACCATATCATCTGCGTAGATGTGGATAGAGAGAAAGTTGAAAAACTCAAACAGGGCGTGATCCCTATTTATGAGCCTGGGCTCGAATCGCTGGTCAGGGAAAATTATACCCTGGGCCGCCTGCGCTTCACCACCGAAGCAAAAGAAGCCGTGATCAATAGCGATATTATTTTTATCGCGGTTGGTACACCACCCGATGAAGACGGCTCGGCGGACTTGAAGTATGTGTTGAGCGTGGCCGAAACGATCGCCACGCATATGAATGGGGATAAAGTGGTGGTTAACAAATCCACCGTTCCAGTGGGAACTGCGGATAAAGTGCGGGATAAAATGAATACCGTACTCGCTGAGCGTAAGGCTACCTTCAATTTTGACGTAGTTTCCAATCCAGAATTTCTGAAAGAAGGTGCGGCTGTTTACGATTGCAAGCGACCCGACCGAATCGTCATCGGTACCACTTCGGAAAAGGCCGAAGAAATGATGCGCGAGTTGTACGCCCCTTTTAATCGTAACCACGACAAAATCATATTGATGAGCGTGCGCAGTGCCGAGCTTACCAAGTATGCTTCGAACTGCATGCTTGCAACCAAAATTTCATTCATGAATGAAATGGCGAATCTGGCCGAGCGATTAGGCGCCGATATCGAAGAAGTCCGCCAGGGGATTGGCTCCGATTCCCGTATTGGATATTCCTTTATCTACCCGGGCGCCGGGTATGGTGGTTCCTGCTTTCCCAAGGACGTTCAGGCGCTGATTCGCACGGCCCAGTCGCTGGATTATTCCAGCCAGATTCTGAATGCGGTCGAGGCAGTGAATAACGCTCAAAAGCGCCGATTACTGGAGTTGATCGACCGGCATTATTCTAATTTAAACCAGGGCCAGGATTTAAAGGGAAAAACCTTTGCCATCTGGGGCCTGTCTTTCAAACCTCAGACCGACGACATGCGCGAGGCCACGAGCCGCGTGGTAATGGAGGGACTATGGGAGCGCGGCGCGAAAGTGCAGGCTTACGATCCTGAGGCCATGGACGAGACCCGCCGCATTTACGGTGACCGGACCGACCTTAGCTTGTGTGACACCAGGGAAGCTGCAATTGAGGGCGCCGATACACTGGTCGTTTGTACCGAATGGAAGCATTTCTGGACCCCGGATTTTGACGGCCTGTATGAGCAACTCGCGGACAGGGCGATTTTCGATGGTCGTAATATTTATGACCCGGTGAAAATGAAACAACTCGGTTTTGCCTATTATGGAATCGGCAGAGGGCTGTCTCTTGAAGGGAGCGAAATCGTGTGAAGCTACTGGTTACTGGCGCGGCTGGCTTTATTGGCTATCACGTCGCGAGGGCGCTTTGCGAGCGTGGGGATGAAGTAGTCGGCATAGACAATCTCAACGATTACTACGATGTTGCCTTGAAGCAGGCTCGCCTCCAGCAATTGGAGCCGATGGATAATTTCAAATTTATCGAAGTCGATATCGCCCAGAGAACAGCGATAGAGGGATTATTTGCAGACCACCAATTTCAACGGGTAGTGAATCTCGCTGCCCAGGCAGGGGTGCGGTATTCGCTTGAAAACCCCCATGCCTACGTCGATAGCAATCTGGTCGGTTTTATGAATTTACTCGAGGCATGCAGGCAAAATTCGGTTGAGCATCTGGTCTATGCGTCTTCGAGTTCGGTCTATGGAGCAAACGAATCGATGCCATTTAGTACGCAGGATAATGTCGATCACCCGGTTTCCCTGTACGCTGCGACCAAAAAGGCCAACGAACTGATGGCGCATTGTTATAGCCACCTTTACCAGTTACCTGCCACGGGTCTGCGGTTTTTTACCGTATATGGCCCCTGGGGCAGACCCGATATGTCACCCACCCTGTTTGCAAAGGCGATTCTCTCTGGCGAGCCAATCGAGGTATTTAATCACGGAAAGCACCGACGGGACTTTACCTATATCGACGATATTACGGAAGGCGTGGTTCGTTGCCTGGACAGAATTCCCGCCGGCAATCCCGACTGGTCAGGGCTCAAGCCTGATCCTGCCAGTAGTCGTGCCCCGTGGAAAGTTTATAATATTGGCAATAGTGAATCCGTGGAATTGCTGCACTATATCGAGTTGATGGAAAAGGCTTTTGGGAAAACCACCGAAAAGCAATTGTTGCCGTTGCAACCCGGTGACGTCGAGCATACCTACGCGGATGTCACCGAATTGCAACGCGATACCGGGTACGCGCCTGGTACTTCGGTCGAGGAAGGCCTGCAGCGTTTTGCCGACTGGTATCGCGATTACTATCGATAAAAGAAATGAAATTTCTGGTCACAGGTGGTGCGGGTTTCATCGGCTCTGCGGTCGTCCGTCATATTATAAGCAGCACTCGAGATGCAGTGGTTAATGTTGACAAGTTGACTTATGCGGGCAATCTGGAATCGCTGCAAGGCGTAGCCGATTGCGATCGCTACCATTTCGAACAGGTCGATATTTGTGACCGGGTAGAACTCGACCGGGTTTTCTCCCGGTATCAACCGGATGTGGTGATGCATTTGGCCGCGGAAAGTCATGTCGACCGTTCCATCGATGGACCAGCGGCATTTATTCAAACCAATATAACAGGCACCTACACGCTGCTTGAAGCGGCACGGCACTACTGGAATGATTTAGACGACGGACGTAAATCAGCATTTCGCTTTCATCACATCTCAACCGATGAAGTATATGGTGACCTGAAAGGCCCCGAGGATTTATTTACCGAATCAACGCCCTATGCGCCTAGCTCCCCCTATTCGGCCTCGAAGGCTTCGAGCGATCACCTGGTACGCGCCTGGTTACGAACCTATGGCCTGCCAATAGTCATCACCAATTGTTCCAATAATTATGGCCCGTATCACTTCCCCGAAAAGCTCATCCCGCTAATGATTTTAAATGCACTGGAGGGAAAACCGTTGCCCGTTTATGGCGATGGCCAACAAATTCGTGACTGGTTGTATGTCGAGGATCATGCCAGGGCACTCTATTTAGTGGCGACCGAAGGTGTAATCGGCGAGACTTACAATATCGGCGGCCATAATGAAAAGGCCAATATCGATGTGGTTAAGACACTGTGCACATTATTGACAGAACTCGTACCTAATAAGCC